>NZ_JBSRTQ010000198.1:0-6522 GCF_055129145.1 Albimonas sp.
CGCGATCTGCGCGGCGGTCGGCGCGCGGCTCCCGTCCCCTCAGCCGCGGCCCACCAGCGGCATCTTGGTCGCCATCACCGTCACGAACTGCATGTTCGCGCTCAGCGGCAGCGTGGCCATGTTCAGCACGGTGTCGGCCACCACGCTCACATCCATCAGCGGCTCGGGCTTCACCGAGCCGTCGGCCTGCGGCACCCCCTTCGCCATGCGCTGGGTCATCTCCGACGCCGCATTGCCGATGTCGATCTGGCAGCAGGCGATGTCGAACGGCCGCCCGTCGAGGCTGAGGCTTTTCGTCAGCCCGGTGATCGCGTGCTTGGTCGTGGTGTAGGGGACCGAGCCCGGCCGCGGCGCCTGGGCGGAGATCGAGCCGTTGTTGATGATCCGCCCCCCCTGCGGATCCTGCGCCCGCATCGCCCCGAACGCCGCCCGCGCGCAGAGCACCGAGCCGGTCAGGTTCGCCGCCAGCACCCCGAACCAGTCGTCGAGCGCCATCTCGTCGATCGGCTTCGGCGGCGACCCGCGCCCCGCGTTGTTGAAGAGCGCATCGACCCGCCCGAAACGGGCGAGCGTCGCGGCGAAGAGCGCCTCCACCGAGGCCGGGTCGGTCACGTCGGTGGGGACGCAAAGCGCGGCGGCGGCGCCCTCGCCCGTCTCCTCCAGCGCCTCGCCCCGTCGCCCGGCCAGCGCCACGTTCCAGCCTGCGCCGAGGAACCGGCGCGCCGTGGCCCGCCCGATGCCCGAGCCCGCGCCCGTGATCACGATGGTCCTGGTTTCAGGGGTCGCCGCCATGGTCCGTCCTCCCGCTCGCCCGCGTCAGGAGGCGGAGCAAAGCCTGCGGCGCCCCGGAAGGCAAGCCGCCCCCGCGCAAGGCTGCGCGGGGGCGGCGGGGCCGTCCGGCGATACGGCCGGGATCACATGCCTTCGGGACCGCGCTTTATGGCCGCGACGCCGGTGCGGGACACGTCGACGAGGCCGAGCGGAGCCATCAGTTCCACGAAGGCGTCGATCTTGTCGGACGGGCCGGTCAACTCGAACACGAAGCTGCGCAGGGTGGTGTCGACGACGCGGGCGCGGAACACGTCGGCCAGACGCAGCGATTCCACCCGCGCCTCCCCGGTCGCGGCGACCTTGATCAGCGCGAGTTCACGCTCGACCGACGGGCCTTCCATGGTCAGGTCATGCACGTCGACGACCACGACCATCCGGGAGAGCTGCGCCTTGATCTGGGCGATCACCGCGGGCGTGCCGGTGGTGACGATGGTGATGCGCGAGCGGCGCGAGACATGGTCGGTCTCGGCCACCGTCAGGCTCTCGATATTGTAGCCGCGTCCCGAGAACAGCCCGATGACCCGCGCCAGCACGCCGGATTCGTTAAGAACCAGCACCGCGAGCGTCCGCCGCTCCTCCCCCTCGGGCAGGGCCGAGCGCAGGGCGTAGACGGAATGGGCGGTGGAGCCCTGGGGGATGTTGAGCGCGTTCATCGCGGGGTCTCTCCTCGGAGGGCGGCGTCAGGGCGCGCGCCCGGACTTCTTCTTGGCTCGCGGGGCGGGGTTTCGCGCGCCAAACCCCGCCCTGGCCGGTCGTCAGACCAGCATGCCGCCGCCGGCGTCGATGGCGCCCCGGGTCGCGTCCTGGCCGAGGATCATCTCGTTATGGGCCTTGCCCGAGGGGATCATCGGGAAGCAGTTCTCATGCTTCTCCACCATGCAGTCGAGGATCACCGGGCCGTCATGGTCCAGCATCTCCTGGATGGCCGCATCCAGATCGGCGGGATCCTCGACCTTGATGCCCTTGGCGCCGAAGGCCTCGGCCAGCTTGACGAAATCGGGCAGCGCCTCCGAATAGGACTGCGAATACCGCTCGCCATGCAGCAGCTCCTGCCACTGGCGGACCATGCCGAGGCGTTCGTTGTTCAGGATGAACTGCTTGACCGGCAGGCGATACTGCACGGCGGTCGACATCTCCTGCATGCACATCATGAACGACGCCTCGCCCGCGACGTTGATCACCAGCGCGTCGGGATGGGCCATCTGCACGCCGACCGAGGCCGGCAGGCCGTAGCCCATGGTGCCGAGGCCGCCGGACGTCATCCAGCGGTTCGGTTCCTCGAACCCGAGGAACTGGGCGGCCCACATCTGGTGCTGGCCGACCTCGGTGGTGATGTAGCGGTCGCGATGTTTTGTGAGCGCCTCCAGCCGCTTGAGGGCGTGCTGGGGTTTTATGACCGTGTCGGAATTGGTGAACTTCAGGCAGTCGATGGCCCGCCAGGCGTCGATCTGGGTGCGCCAGCCGGTCAGCCGGTCGCGGCGGGTCTTGGCGCCGCGGGCCTTCCAGCGCTCGAGGATCGCGCCCAGCACCGCGGCGACGTCGCCGATGATGGGGATGTCGACGGGGATGTTCTTGTTGATCGAGCTCGGGTCGATGTCGATATGGACCTTCTTCGAGCCCGGCGAGAATGCATCCAGCCGACCCGTGATCCGGTCGTCGAAACGCGCGCCGATGCAGAACATGGCGTCGCAGCCATGCATGGTCATGTTGGCCTCATAGGTGCCGTGCATCCCCAGCATCCCCAGCCAGGCCTGACCCGAAGCCGGGTAAGCGCCCAGCCCCATCAGGGTGGAGGTCACCGGGAAGCCGGTCGCCTCCGCCAGCTCGCGCAGCAGGCGCGACGCCTCGGGGCCGGAGTTGATGACCCCGCCGCCGGTGTAGAGGACCGGACGCTCGGCGTTCTCGATCATCTCGACCGCGGCTTCGATCAGCTCCGGATCGCCCTCGGTCCGGGGGCGGTAGGAGGGGAGGCGCGCGGCCTCCGCCGGGTTGTTGTAGTTGCCGGTGGCGAACTGGACGTCCTTGGGAATGTCGATCAGCACCGGGCCGGGGCGGCCGTGGGTGGCGACGTAGAACGCCTGATGCAGGACGTCCGACAGCGCGTCCGTCTCCTTCACCAGCCAGTTGTGCTTGGTGCAGGGGCGGGTGATGCCGACGGTGTCGGCCTCCTGGAACCCGTCCGAGCCGATCAGGAAGGTGGCGACCTGGCCGGTCAGCACGATGATCGGGATCGAGTCCATCAGCGCGTCGGTCAGCCCGGTGACGGCGTTGGTCGCGCCGGGGCCGGAGGTGACCAGCACGACGCCGGGCTTGCCGGTGGAGCGGGCGTAGCCTTCGGCGGCATGGGTCGCGCCCTGCTCATGGCGGACGAGGACATGCTGGATTTTGTTCTGCTTGAAGATCTCGTCGTAGATCGGAAGCACCGCGCCGCCGGGATAGCCGAACACGGTGTCCACACCCTGGTCGATCAGGGCCTGGACGACGATCTGGGCGCCGGTCATTTCGCGGGACATCGGGTCTTCCTCATGGCGTTGGTTCAGGTGGGGGGCGGGGTCATTCGGGCACAAAAAAACCCCCGGTGCGGCGGGGGCGTGCGGGCGCGTCCAGGACGGGGTTACGTCCGGGTCAGGCGCGCCCTGTCGCAAGTACGAGAATGAGGCTCATCGGGTAGTCCTTCCGGTTCCGCTCCGCCGGCCCCGATTAACCGGCTGAAAGGGGGGGGTCAACCCCGAAGCCGCCTGGGGATGGAGAAAATTGCGTGAGGGGCGCCCCCCGCGCAATTTTCGGCGGGTCGCCGTCGCGGCAGGGCGCGCCTCAGCCCCGCACGAAGCGCGACATCGCCCAGAGGCCGAGCGCCACGGCGGGAATCGGCGCGAGGTAGACCGCGCGGGCGACGCCGCGCAGCGTCTCGGGATCGGCCCCTGCGCCAAAGCCCGCCACGTTGGCGGCGAGGCCGGCGAAGGCGGCCCCCGCGGCGAAGCCCAACTGCTGGGTGGTGGGGAGGGCGGAGGCGACGCGCGCCTCATCGCCCGGCCCCGCAAGGCTCCGCGCCCGGCGCAGCACGAAGGTCCAGGCCATGCCGAAGCCCATGCCCTCCACCACCGCCACCGCCGCCACGGCCAGCGGGGGCCCGTGGGGGATGACCAGCGCGAAGCCGGGCAAAGCGAGGGCCACCAGGCACATGCCGATGGCGATCATCCGCGCGTCGCGCTTCGGGGGCAGGGACGAGACGATCACGGCGGTGGACGACCAGCCCGCCGCGACGCAGGCGGTGACGTAGCCCGCCGCCATGGGCGCGAGCCCGTGCAGCCGGATCAGCAGCACCGGGGCGAAGGCGGTGAACGACACCACCGCGAAGGACATGCAGAGCATCATCAGAAGGGCCGCGCCGGCGCGGTCGCTCAGGCGGAAGGCGTGTACGGGGAACATGCGGCCCTCGCCCTTGGCCGCGTCGAGCCGGAGCGCGCCGAGCAGCGCCGCGGCGCCCGCGATCAGGCAGAGGGCCGAGCGCAGCGGCGCCGGCGCCACGCCTGCGGCGGCGATCAGCGCGACGCCCGCCGCGATCAGGCCGAGGCGCAGGATGGGGGGCTGCGCGGCGCGTTCGGGCCGCGGGGGCGGGGTTTCGCGGCGGAGCAGCAGCGCGATCAGCACCGACAGGGCGGCGGCCTGCGCCGCGAAGGCCCAGAGCGCCCAGCGCCAGTTCGCGAATTCGACGAAAAGCCCCCCCGCCAGCGGCCCCAGCAGCGCCGAGACGCCCCAGAGCGTCGAGACCACCGCCAGCGCCCGCGCGGTCAGCCGCGGCGGGAACAGGCGCCCGACCGCGACGAAGGCCAGCGCCATCAGCCCGCCGCCGCCGATCCCCTCCATCAGCCGTCCGACCAGCAGGACCGGCATCGAGGGGGCCATGGCGTTGAGCGCGCAGCCGAGCCCGAACACCGCCGCGGCGCCGGCCATCGGCCGCCTGAGCCCGAAGCGCGCCGCCGCGAGCCCGCTGACCGAGCCCGAGACGATGGCGCCGACCAGGTAGACCGCCACGGTCCAGGCCACCAGCGTCTCGCCGCCGATGTCATGGAGGATCGAGTCGATCATCGTCGCCAGCAGCAGCGTGGTCGCCGCGTGCAGCCACACCGAAAGCGAGGTGAGGGCGAGCGCCGGGGCGTGCTCGCGGGTCAGGATCTCGGACCAGCGGACATGGGAATCGGCGGCGGGGGAGTCGGGGGTCGGGGAGTCGGGGGCGGGCGTGGTCATCGGGTCGGTCCTCGGATCTCGGCCGCTCCACAAAGCGCATCCGCCGCCCCGGGGCCAGCCGATCTTAAGGTTTTCTTAGCTTGGCGAGGGGCCAAAGGCTCGATGGGCCCGCGCCGCTTTCGTTTCCTCGTTTTCGCCGGACTGCTGACGATGACGAGCCCGTCCGCCGCCCATGCTCTGGGCTTGTTGCAATTCTTCGACAGCGTGACGTTGCCGAACGGGATGGTGCTGAAGCGGGAATTCAACGGGTTTCGGCAGGGATGGCCTTTGGGGCGCTGGGACCTTTTCGCGCCGCACCGAGGGCCGTTGCTGTCGCGGGACGTGGACTTCCTCCGTTTCGACGACCGCTGCGTTTACGCGCAGTCTCGCCGGCGCGAAGACAGCGGTCTGTTCGATGCTCAGTCCGATGATGCCGCGCCAATCCGGGATGCCGAGGTCATCGACCGGAGCGGGTTGCTGCGCGATGGCTTCGACGGCTACTGCAAGGGCTGGATCGGGCCCGGGCTGCCGCTCGACGACGCCAGCCCGCCCTTCTCGCCGCCCTGCTTCTGGCGCAACGTGGAAAATCAGACGTTGCGGGCGCGGGAATGGTTCGATCGCCCTTGCACGCCCGACTCCTGGCCTTCGCGGTGACGGCGCCGCCAGGCAGGGCGGGTGCGAACCCGCCACGCCCCGCCTCCGCGTCACCCCCCGCCGGTCAACATCGCCAACGCCGCCTCGGGGCTTTCCGCCGCGGGCCAGTCCCGCAACCGGTTCCGGCACCAGGCCAATTGCCGCTTGGCGTAGCGCCGTGTCGCCTGGGCGGCGCGGTCGCGGGCCGCGTCCAGCGTCAGCTCGCCCCGCAGATGGGCGATCAGCTCCGCCGCCCCCAGCGCCTGCATCGCGGTCGAGGCGGGGGCCTCCCACCCCATCGCGGCCCGCGCCTCTTCCAGCGCGCCTTCCTCCAGCATCGCGTCGAAGCGGGCGTCGATGCGGGCGTAGAGCGTGGCGCGGTCCGGCATCAGGCGGATCGCGCGGGCGGCGGTCAGGGGCAAAAGGGGAGGCGGCGTCTCGGCCTGCAGGCGGGCGAGCGGGCGGCCGGTGGTCTCCAGCGCCTCCCAGGCCCGCAGCACCCGGCGGGGATTGGCGAGGTCGAGGCGGGCATGGGTCTCGGGGTCGCGTTCGCGCAGCGCCTCGGCGAAGGCGGGGAGGCCGATCGCGGCGAGGCGCGCCTCGGCCGCGGCCCGGACATGGGGCGGGGTCTCGGGGATGTCGGCGAGGCCGCGGGTGAGGGCGGTGAAATAGAGCCCGGTTCCGCCGACGAGGATCGGGGTCAGGTGGGCGGCGCGGGCGGCGTCGAGCTCGGCCGCCGCCTCGCGCAGCCAGCGCCCGGTGGAGTAGGCGGCGGCGGGGGGCGCATGGCCGTAGAGGCGGTGGGGGGCGCGGGCCTCGTCGGCGCGGGAG
>NZ_JBSRTQ010000199.1:0-6868 GCF_055129145.1 Albimonas sp.
CGGGGGCGCCGGCGACGCCGTCTCCTCACCCGGATCGGCGCCGCGAGCCGGAATGAGACGCAGGGCGAGCGCCAACCCGCCATCGCCGCGCCCCGCCCGTCGCGAACGGCGGGGTGGCGCCCGCGCCGCCCCCGCGGTCCCACCCGAAGGCCGCTTGCGGCCGTAGACATCGGCTTGCCCGGCACGGGCGCCTTGAGATCCCGCCCGTCGCGATCGCGTGCCATCTTCGACGTGACCTCGTGCGCGGGCGTGCTACCTTCGCCCCATGACGCTGCTCGACGCCTCCTCCCCCGCCGATCCCCGCCCGCGCCTGCCGCGGGCCGCCGCCTATCCGCGCCCCGACCCGGGCGCGCGCCGGCTGGCGCTCGCGCTCGAAAGCGCGGTGGGGGCGCCGTTCTCGCCCGGCAACCGCATCGACGTGCTGCGCAATGGCGACGAGATCTTCCCCGCCATGCTCGAGGCCATCGCCGGCGCCCGACGGCGCATCGAATTCCTCACCTTCGTCTACTGGCAGGGCGACATCGCCGACCGCTTCGCCGAGGCGCTCGCCGGCCGCGCTCGCAACGGGGTGGAGACGATGGTGGTGCTCGACGGGTTCGGCGCCCATTCCATGTCCGGCAAGCTGATCGCGATGATGCGCGACGCGGGCGTCGAGCTGCGCTGGTTCCGGCCCCTGCCCCGCTTCAAGCTGTGGCAGAGCGACAACCGCACCCATCGCAAGGCGCTGATCATCGACGGGCGCATCGGCTTCACCGGCGGGGTCGGCATCGCCGCGGAATGGGAGGGCGACGCCGACGGCCCGGACCATTGGCGCGACACCCATTTCCGGATCCGCGGCCCGGCCGTCGCCAGCCTGCGCTCCGCCTTCTACGAGGACTGGATGGAGGCGGGCGGCGGGCTCGCCCCCCTGTTCACCGTCGCCCCCACGCCGTCGCGCGGCCGCGACGGCGTCGACGCCCATGGCGGCGCGCTCGCCCAGGTGGCGCCGGCGGGCGCGGCGGTCGGGCTCAACGCCGTCGCCCGGCTGCATAACGCGCTGATCCACCTCGCGCGGCGGCGGCTGCGGATCTGCACGCCCTATTTCTCGCCGGACGAGACCATGGCCGACCTGCTGGAGGCGGCGGCGAAGCGCGGCGTCGAAGTCGAGGTGATGATGCCGGGCCCCATCGTCGACAAGCGGCTGTCGGAGCTCGCCGGCGCCGAGCACTGGGACCGGCTGCTCAGCGCCGGGGTGTCGCTGCTGAAATACCAGCCGACCATGCTTCATGCCAAGCTGATCACCGTGGACGGGCGGCTCGCCTCGATCGGCTCGGCCAATTTCAACCAGCGCTCGCGCAACAAGGACCACGAGGTCGCGGTCAACCTGCTGGACGCGGAGATGTGCGCGATTCTCGACGGACATTTCGACGACGACCGGGCGCAATGCCTGCCGGTCGAGCTGGGAAAGTGGCGCAAACGCTCGCTGCTGCGCCGGGCGATGGAGACGGCGGCGTCGCCGTTGCGCTCCCAGGCCTGAGGCCCGGGAGCGCCGCAGGCGCCTATTCCGCCGCGACCGGCAACGAGAGGTTGCGCATCGCGTCGGCCGCGATCTCGAAGCTGCGCAGCCGGGCGCCGTGGTCGTGGATCTGGCCGGCGAGGATGATCTCGTCGGGCCTGTAGCGCGCGGCCATCGTCTCCAGCCCCTCGTAGACCTGCTCGGGCGTGCCGCAGGCGGTGCAGGTCTGAGCCTCGGCCACCATCGAGATCAGGGCGGGGGGGAGGTGATCCTCGATCCGCTCCACCGGACGGGGCAGCGGGCCGGGGCGGCCGGTGCGCAGACGGGCGATGGCGAGTTGGGAGGAGGTGCGGATGCGCTTCGCCTCGGCTTCCGTCTCCGCCCCGAACACGTTGACCGCGAGCATGAAGTGGGGCCTCGCGATCTGGCCGGGCTTGAACATGGCGCGGTAGATCTCCGCCGCCTCGTCCGCGAGCTGCGGCGCGAAATGCGAGGCGAAGGCGTAGGGCAGCCCCAGATGGGCCGCGAGCTGCGCGCCGTAGAGCGACGAGCCCAGCATCCACACCGGCACCTTGGTCCCCACCCCGGGGATGGCGCGGACATGGGCGGCGGGATCGGGCTCGCCCAGATAGCCCATCAGCTCCACCACGTCGTTGGGGAAGGTGTCGACCTGGTCCATGCCGCGGCGGAGCGCCCGCGCGGTGGCCATGTCCGTGCCGGGCGCGCGGCCGAGCCCGAGGTCGATGCGGTCGCCGTAGAGCGTCGCCAGCGTGCCGAACTGCTCGGCGATCACCAGCGGCGAGTGATTGGGCAGCATCACCCCGCCCGAGCCGACGCGGATGGTCCTGGTCCCCCCGGCGATGTGACCGAGCAGGATCGAGGTGGCGGCGGACGCGATGCCGGGCATGTTGTGATGCTCGGCCATCCAGTAGCGGGCGTAGCCCAGCCGTTCGGCGTGGCGGGCGAGGTCGAGCGAGTTCCGGAAGCTGTCGGCGGCGTCGTGGCCCTCGGCGATGGGCGCGAGGTCGAGCATCGAATAGGGGATCATGAGGTCCCTCCGCGGAATGAATTGTCGAGGATAACATAGGGGCGGCGGAGGCCCGGTGCGAGAGGGCGCGCGCAATCGGGGGCGACGGGAGCCGCGCGACGCAAGGACCGAGGGCGGCGGCGGGGCGCCCGCGCGGCGGGGCGGCGTCGGGAATGCGGGGAGGGTCGCGGCGCCCCTCCCCCCCTCACTCGGCGGCGAAGCCGGTGGGCAGGCCGTCGAGCGACCGGACGTTCTTCTCGCGCCGATAGGCCTCCAGCCCCTCCGGCCCCTTGGTCTCGGCCCAGTCGAGCAGCACGGTGCGCGGGCCGACATAGTCGAATTCCGGCACGCCGTAGCCGCAGGAGGTCTGCACGAGGTCGATGTCGAGGCGCACGATCTGACGGGCGGACATCGGGGCGTCGCCGTCATAGGCCTCGGCCAGCAGCGCCTCGTAGGCGGGGGTTCCCACGATCAGGCTGGTCCCGCGGCCATAGAGACGGAGGATCATCGGCGGGCCGTCGAAGGCGCAGAACATGATGGTCATGCGGCCGTCGGCGAGCAGATGGGCCGCGGTCTCGTTCCCCGAGCCGGTCTGGTCGAGGTAGCAGACCGCGGACGGCCCCAGCACCCGCAGGCAGTCGGTGGGCCGGGGCGAGAGGTTGACCTTCGCCCCCGGCGCCGCGGTGGCGGTGAAGAAGATCTTCTGGCGGTCGATGAAGCGGGCGACATGCGGGGCGATGTCGGGGAACTGCTTGCCCATGGCCTGGCTCCTGCAAAAGCGGTCTCTGCAGAATAGGGCCGCCGGCCCGGCGAAGGCAATTGCGTGGTGCGCATGGCCGAAGCGACGCGCGCAAAGGGGCCGGGACGCGCCGGCGCCTGCGTCGAGGATGGGGAGGCCCGTAGCGTTCCCGCTGTGACCGGCGCCGGAGAGGGCGTTCAGGCGCCCCGCCGGGGCTCAGCCCTTGGCGGCGTGGGCGGCGTCGGCGAGGGATTTGACGAAGGCGAGCACTTCGGCCGGGGTCTGGCCCGCGCCGATCCGCTCCACGATCGCCGAGCCGACCACGACGCCGTCGGCGATCTTGCCGATCTCGGACGCGCGGGCCGGGGTCTTGATGCCGAAGCCGACGCAGACCGGAATGCGGGCGGCGGCCTGGATCCGGGCGACCTCGGGCGCGACGGCCGAGGCCGCGGCCTCGGCGGCTCCGGTGATACCGTTGATCGAGACGTAATAGACGAAACCCGAGGTGTTGGAGAGCACCTTGGGCAGGCGCTTCGCGTCCGTGGTCGGCGTCGCCAGACGGATGAAGTTCAGGCCGGCGGCGTTGGCGGGGAGGCAGAGCTCCTCGTCCTCCTCCGGCGGCAGGTCGACCACGATCAGGCCGTCGACGCCGGCGGATTTCGCCTCCGCGAGGAAGCGGTCGACGCCCATGGAATAGATCGGATTATAGTAGCCCATCAGGACCACCGGGGTCTCGTCATCGACCGTGCGCAGTTCGCGCACCATGTCGAGCGTGCCCTGCAGGGTCATGCCGCCGTCGAGCGCGCGCTGGCCGGCGAGCTGGATGGCGGGGCCGTCGGCCATCGGGTCGGTGAAGGGCAGACCGAATTCGATCAGGTCGGCGCCGGCGGCGGGCAGGCCCTTGATGATCTCCATAGAGGTGGCGCGGTCCGGATCGCCGGCCATCACGTAGGGCACGAAAGCGGCGCGGCCCTCGGCATGGAGCTTCGCGAAGCGACGGTCGATGCGGGTCATCCGGGCCCTCTTGCCTCAGCCTCGCCGCCGGGATGGGCGGCCGGTCGGGAGATCGGGGCGGGGGCCGTCGGGGCCCGCGCCAGGTTCGGCTTCAGGGATCGGGCGCGGCGAGGATCCGCCGCGCCCGGGCCGTGAAGATCAATCGTCGTCGCGGAAGAACTTCTTCTCGCGCGGGCGGCCGTCCCAGCCGGTCTTGCCGCCGCGGGGTGCGCCGTCCCGGCCCGGCTTGCCGCCGAAACCGTTGTCGTCGCCGCCGCCGCCGCGATTGCCGCCTCGGTCGTCGCCGCCCCGGTCGTTGTTGCCCCGGTAGGTGCTGGGGCCGCTGCGATCGCCGCCCCGGTCGCCGCCGCGATAACCGCCGCCGGCGCCGCCGCCGAAGCCGCCGGGCCGCGGGCCGCGGCTGTCGTCGGCGCCGCGGAACTCCCACTTGTTCAGCAGCTTCTCGTCAAGCGTGTCGCGACCGATGCGGCCCTCATGGCACCACACGACGTCGACCTTGTCGCCGTCGAAGCTCTCGACCGCCATGCGCATGGAGCCGGAGACGAGGACGACCATGTCGCCGATGTTGAATTTCGCCACGTAACGTAACCTTCGATGCGCCCCGTCAGGGTCCCGCCCCCGGAGCCTTGGCTCTTCGTCCTCCCCGCGAAACCTCTCCCCGGGGTCGGACAGATTCAGATCGGCATCCCCAGCGCCTCGGCGACGGTGAAGATGTCCTTGTCGCCGCGGCCGCACATGTTCATCACCAGAAGCGTGTCCGGCGACAGCGTGGGCGCGAGTTTCGTCACATGCGCCAGCGCGTGCGCCGGTTCAAGCGCGGGGATGATGCCCTCGGTGCGGCAAGAAAGCTGGAAGGCGTCGAGCGCTTCGCGGTCGGTGATCGAGACGTATTCGACCCGCTTCATGTCGTGCAGCCAGGAGTGCTCGGGCCCGATTCCCGGGTAGTCGAGCCCGGCCGAAATCGAGTGGCCTTCGAGGATCTGGCCGTCGTCGTCCTGAAGCAGATAGGTGCGGTTGCCATGCAGCACGCCGGGGCGCCCGCCGGTCAGGGACGCCGCATGCTCCATCCGGTCATCCACCCCATGCCCGCCGGCCTCGACGCCGACGATGCGCACGGACGGGTCGTCGAGGAACGGATGAAACAGGCCCATGGCGTTGGAGCCGCCGCCGATGCAGGCGACCAGCACGTCGGGCAGACGGCCCTCGGCGGCCATCATCTGCTCGCGCACCTCCTTGCCGATGATCGACTGGAAGTCGCGGACCATGGCGGGATAAGGGTGCGGGCCGGCGACGGTGCCGATGCAGTAGAAGGTGTCGTCGACATTGGTGACCCAGTCGCGCATCGCCTCGTTCATCGCGTCCTTCAGCGTGGCGCGGCCGGAGGTTGCGGGGATCACCTCCGCCCCCAGCAGCTTCATGCGGAACACGTTGGGCTTCTGACGCTCGACGTCGGTGGCCCCCATGTAGACCACGCATTTCAGCCCGAACTTGGCGCAGACCGTCGCGGTGGCGACGCCGTGCTGGCCGGCCCCGGTCTCGGCGATGATGCGGGTCTTGCCCATGCGCTTGGCCAGCAGGATCTGGCCGAGCACGTTGTTGATCTTGTGCGCCCCGGTATGGTTCAGCTCGTCGCGCTTCAGGTAGATCCTGGCGCCGCCCAGCTCTTCGGTCAGCCGGGGCGCGAAGTAGAGCGGCGAGGGCCGGCCCACATAGTGGGTCCACAGGTCCGCCATCTCGTCCCAGAAGGACGGGTCGGTCTTGGCCTTCTCGTATTCCGCCTCCAGGTCGAGGATCAGCGGCATCAGCGTCTCGGAGACGAAACGTCCCCCGTAGATGCCGAAGCGGCCGCGCTCGTCCGGTCCGGTGCGGAAGCTGTTGGCGCCGTCTGCAGTCATGTCGGCGGTCTCCCCGTGGCTCACCGGCCCCGTTTATCCGAGCGGCGGGCGCAGGTCGAGGGGTCAGAACTTCAGCTTGAACCCGGCATGGGAGCGCACGAAGCCCTGGGTCAGCCAGAAGCGGTGCGCGTCGGGGCGCGCGAGGTCGGAGGTGAGCTGCACGAGCGCCGCGCCCTCCGCCTTCGCCAGCGCGATGGCATGGGCGACGAGCGCGGCCCCGACCCCGCGGGAGCGGTGGGAGATCGCCACGCGGACGTTTTCAAGCTCGGCCCGGATCGCGCCCTTGTGCGACAGGCCCGGCATCAGGATCAGCTGCAGGCAGCCCACGACTGCGCCATGCCCGGCCTCGGCCACGATCAGGCGGTTTCCGGACTGGGCCGCGATGGCGTGCGGCGAGCATCTGGGCGAGGATCGGGATGTCGGCCTCGCGCGCGTCGCGGAAGGCGAGCGAGTCGAGGGAAGGGGCGGCGGGGTCGGTCACGGCGGCTCCGGGGTTCGGCGCAGGGGCGGCCGCCCATCGACAGGCTCGCAGGCGGCGCGTTCGCCCCCTTCCTAGACCCCCGGCGCGTCGGGGGAAAGGAACGGCGTCCGCCGCATCATCGCCATGCAGCCGAGGCCGTGGGTGCGCGCGCCCGGCGGCGACGCAGGCTCGACCGCCTCGGCGAGGCTGGCAGGGACGGGCGGGCGGGCGGGCGGGG
>NZ_JBSRTQ010000200.1:0-6460 GCF_055129145.1 Albimonas sp.
TTCGCACCCGCCCTACGCAGGCGCGGCCTGGAAGCGCGCGGGCGGGCGGACAGCCGCGCGGGCGCCCGGGCGACGGGGCCGGGACGGTTGGCGCGCGGCTCCCGGCGGCGGGGTCAGGCGGGGCGGCCGCGGTCTAGGCCGTGACGGCGGATCCTGGAATAAAGCGTGGTGGGTTTGACGCCCAGCAGCGCCGCCGCCCCGCCGGGGCCGGAGACGCGGCCGCCGCAGGCTTTCAGCGCCGCCTCGATATTCACCCGTTCGCGCCCGCGGATCCGGTCCTCGGTCTCCACCGGGGACGGACCGGGGGCGGGGGCCGGGCCCTCGGGGGCGGCGCGGGGCAGGTCGAAGCGCAGGCGGCCGCGCTGGGACAGGATCGCCGCGCGCTCCACCACGTTTTCCAGCTCGCGTGCGTTGCCCGGCCAGTCATAGGCGCTCAGTTCGGCCACATGGGCGCGGGTCAGCACGGGTTTCGCGAGGTTCAGGCGGCGGCAACAGAGCGCCAGAAAGTGCTCGGCGAGCAGGGGCACGTCCTCGCGCCGGTCGCGCAGGGGAGGCAGGGCGATGGGGAAGACGTCCAGTCGAAAATAGAGGTCCTCGCGGAACCGGCCCCGCGCGACCTCCGCCGCGAGGTCCCGGTTGGTCGCCGCGATGATGCGGACGTCGGTGGAGCGGGTGTGATCGTCGCCCACCCGCTCGAACCGCTGATCCTGGAGGACGCGCAGAAGCTTGCCCTGCAATTCCAGCGGGATCTCGCCGACCTCGTCGAGGAAGAGCGTCCCCCCGTCCGCCAGCTCGAACCGCCCCACCCGGTCGCGCAGCGCGCCGGTGAAGGCGCCGCGGGCATGGCCGAAGAATTCGCTTTCGAACAGCTCGCGCGGGATGGCGGCGCAGTTGACCCGGATCATCGGGCGCGCGGCGCGGGGGCTGTCGGTGTGGATGGCCTGGGCGACCAGCTCCTTGCCCGTCCCGCTCTCGCCGGTGATCAGCACGTTGGCTCCGGTGGGCGCCACCAGATCCACCTGGCGCAGCACTTCGGCGATGGCGCGGGACGCGCCGATGATCTCGTGATGGTTGCGATGCTCGCGGATCTCCTGGAGGAGATATTCGTTCTCCATCTCGAGGCGTTGCTTGAGGCGATCGTTCTCGGCCAGCGCCTCGCGCAGGCGCCGCTCGCTTTCCTTGCGCTGGGTGATGTCGCGGAAGACCACCACGGCGCCCAGCACCTCGTCGCCGTCGATCATCGGGGTTGAGGTGTATTCGACCCGCAGCGGCCGCCCGTCCTTGCGCCAGAAGATCTCGTCGTCGACCAGGTTCACCTTGGCGTGCCGGAAGGCGTTGTAGATCGGGCATTCATGGGCGGGGTAGAGGCTGCCGTCGGGGTGTTTGTGGTGGATGAGGCCGTGCATGTCGCGGCCGATCAGGTCCTCTTCCGACCAGCCGAGCATGCGTTCCGCGGCGGGGTTGGCGAAGGTGGTCAGCCCGCCGGTGTCGACGCCGTAGATGCCGTCGCCGGCCGAGGTCAGGATCAGGTTGTTGAGGTCGTCCATCTGGCGGAAGAACCGCTCCATCCGCCGCCACTCGGTCAGGCCGCGGCGCAGCATGGTGTCGGCGTCGGATTCGAGGTCGCGGCGGGCGCGTTCCTCCAGATCCGCGGCGAGGAACGCGATGTGCAGGGCGCCGGAGGGGGCGGGCGCGGGGGCTGCTTCGTATTCCAGCGTCAGCGGCCGGCCGGAGGCGTGGCGGGCGGGCAGGTCGCGGGTCCAGGCGCGGCCGCGGTGGAAGGTCTCCTCCACGAAGACGATCAGGCGGGGCAGGCGGCCGGGATGCAGGGCGGCGAAGCGGGCGCCGACGGGGGCGTCGAGCCCATAGAGCGTGGCGGCGGCGGGGTTGGCGGCGACGATGCGGTCGGTGGCGGGGTCCACGATCAGGCAGGGCGAGGGGGTCGCGCGGACCAGCCGGTCGAACCACGTCGCGTCTTCCGTATCGGAGCGGGTCGAATTACGCATTTGCGCGATCCCGTCATGCAATTTCGTAATTTACGATAATGCACAATTTTCGCCGCCAACCAATCCCCGCTGTCTGAAGTTTTTTACGCCGCGAATTCAACGTCCTGTCCGGTTTCCGCGCAGTTGGCACGGTTGTTGCTGAAACGGTTGCGAGCCGCCCGGGACCGGGGCGGGCCCCGCAGCATGCCGAACCCCCATTGAGGAGGCGCCGACCATGACCGTGAAAAGCCTTGGAAACCCGTTCGACGCGGATGCCGACCTGATCCACGGCGCCGCCTGCCCCTGCGCCGCCTGCGGGTCGGGCCACGCCCACCGGACGCCGGAAGCGCTGCCCGGGACCTCCGACGCGATGCTGGAGCGCGCCATCGAAAGCGCGGTGGTCCGCTCGGTCTTCGGTCATGACGACCTGTCGCGCCGGGCCTTCGCAGGGATGCTGGGGGCCGGGGGGCTCGCCTCGCTGATCGGAGGGGCGTTCCCGCTCGACAAGGCCAAGGCCGCGATCCTCGACAGCCTGGGGACGCCGGAGAAGAAGAAGCTCGCCGTCGGCTTCGTGCCGATCACCTGCGCCACGCCGATCATCATGGCGAAGCCGATGGGGTTCTACGAAAAGCACGGGCTCGACGTGGATGTCATCAAGACCGCCGGATGGGCGGTGGCGCGCGACAAGTCGCTGAACGGGGAATATGACGCGAGCCACATGCTGACCCCGATGCCGCTGGCGATGACGCTGGGCGCGGGCTCGACGGCCGAGAACTACATCATGCCGGCGGTGGAGAACATCAACGGCCAGGCGATCGTGCTGCACAACGATCATCTCGACAAGCGCGACCCCAGGCAGTGGAAGGGCTTCAAGTTCGGGGTGCCGTTCGAATATTCGATGCACAACTTCCTGCTGCGCTATTATGTGGCCGAGCATGGCCTCGACCCCGATCAGGACATCCAGATCCGCGTCGTGCCGCCGCCCGAGATGGTGGCGAACCTGCGCGCCGGGAACCTCGACGGCTATCTCTCGCCCGACCCGTTCAACCAGCGCGCGGTGTGGGAGAAGATCGGCTTCATCCATATCCTGACGAAGGAGATCTGGGAGGGGCATCCCTGCTGCGCCTTCGCGTGCTCCGAAAAGTTCTCGACCGAACTGCCGAACACCTATGGCGCGCTGCTGAAGTCGATCATCGACGCGACCCAATACGCGGCGAACACCGAGAACCGGAAGGAGATTTCGGAGGCCATCGCGCCCGCCAATTACCTCAACCAGCCGGTGCCGGTGATCGAGCAGGTGCTGACCGGCTATTACGCCGACGGGTTGGGCGAGGTGAAGAACGTCCCCGACCGCATCGATTTCGACCCGTTCCCCTGGCATTCGATGGGCGTGTGGATCCTGACCCAGATGAAGCGCTGGGGCTATGTGGAGGGGGAGCTCGACTACAAGAAGATCGCCGAGCAGGTCTATCTGGCCGGCGACTGCGCGAAGATCATGAAGGATCTGGGCTACGACGCGCCGGAGGTCACCTACAAATCCCATGTCATCATGGGCAAGACCTTCGATCCGGCCGAGCCGGAGGCCTATGTCAAATCCTTCGCCATCGGGAAGGGCTGAGCCATGGGTCTGAGCCTCAAGGCGCGCGCGGCGATCCTGTCGGTGGCGCTGCTGCTGTTCGGGATGGCGGTGTGGGAGGCCGCCATCCCGGCCCAGAAAGCCGCAGGCGAACTGACCGAATACGAGCGGATGACCGGCGGCGGCGCGCCCAAGGCCGGCGTCCCCCCGCCCTCCAAGGTTCTGGAACGGGCTTGGGAGGAGCTTTCGGATCCGTTCTACGACGCGGGGCCGAACGACAAGGGCATCGGGATACAGGTGGGCTATTCGCTCTACCGGGTGCTGGCGGGGTATTTCGCGGCGGCGATCATCGCGATTCCGCTGGGGTTCCTCATCGGCATGTCGCCGTTGATGCACCGGGCGCTCGACCCGTTCATTCAGGTGCTGCGGCCGATCTCGCCGCTGGCCTGGATGCCGCTGGCGCTGTTCGTGATCCAGGACAGCCAGGCCTCGGCGATCTTCGTGATCTTCATCTGCTCGATCTGGCCGATGCTGATCAACACCGCCTTCGGGGTGGGGGGGGTGCGCAAGGACTGGGTGAACGTGGCGCGGACGCATGAGCTGGGGGCGTTCAAGACCGCGTTCACCGTGATCCTGCCGGCGGCGGCGCCGACGATCCTGACCGGCATGCGCATCTCCATCGGCATCGCCTGGCTGGTGATCGTGGCGGCCGAGATGCTCGTGGGGGGTACCGGCGTCGGCTATTACGTGTGGAACGAGTGGAACAACCTCGACCTCACCTCGGTCATCTTCTCGATCCTCGTCATCGGCGTGGTGGGCATGGCGCTCGACGCCGCCTTCGGGCGGATCCAGCGCGCCGTGCAATACAGCGAATGAGGTGCGCATGAGCTTTCTTTCCATCGAGGGGCTGGCCAAGCGCTTCCCGCCCCAGGACGGCAAGGGCGAGCCCCTGACGGTGTTCGAGGACGTGTCCTTCGGCGTCGAAAAGGGCGAGTTCGTCTGCATCATCGGCCATTCCGGCTGCGGAAAATCCACCATCCTGAATGTGTTGGCCGGGCTGGACGAGGCGTCGGACGGCGTGGTGGTGATGGATGGGCGCGAGGTGAAGGGGCCCAGCCTCGACCGCGGCGTGGTGTTTCAGAACTATTCGCTGCTGCCCTGGCTCTCGGCGCTGAAGAACGTGACCTTCGCGGTGGCCGCGCGCCATCCGGGGTGGTCGAAGGACCAGGTGCGCGCGCATGCCTACAGGTTCCTCGAAATGGTGGGGCTGTCGGGCGGGCAGGAGCTCCGAAAACCCTCCCAGCTTTCGGGGGGGATGCGCCAGCGCGTCTCCATCGCGCGGGCCTTCGCCATCGAGCCGAAGCTGCTGCTTCTGGATGAACCCTTCGGCGCGCTCGACGCCCTCACCCGCGGCTCCATCCAGGATGAACTGCTGAAGATCTGGTCGGAGACGGAGCAGACCGTGTTCATGATCACCCATGACGTGGACGAGGCGCTCTATCTCGCGGACCGGATCCTGCTGATGACCAACGGCCCCTACGCCCGTGTGGCGGAGTCGGTGGAGATCGGCATTCCCCGGCCCCGGTCGCGCGACCGGATCGTGGATCATCCCAACTACTACAAGGCCCGCAACCACCTGGTGCATTTCCTCCACCGCCGCTCGAAGGAGATGGCGGGGCGGGAGCATGCGGCGAAGGGGCCTCCCGCCGCCGTGCGGTTCGACGAGGACCCCGACGACCCCACGCGCCCGGCGATCTACGCCGTGAAGCGCTGACCTGATCCCGAAGGAAACAAGGAGACCCGAGATGAACAAGCCTTTCGTGGAGCCTGCGATGACCAAGGACGACGTGGCCGCGATGATCCTCGCGGCCAAGAAAACCGCCGGCCTGACCTGGGAGGGGATCGCGGAGAGGCTCGGCATGTCCCCGGTCTGGACCCATTCCGCCTGCGTCGGCATGAACGCGATGCCGGAGGACAAGGCCGGGCTGCTGGTCTCGATGCTGGGCCTGCCGCAGGAGGCGGCGGGCGTGCTGGCCGAGAGCCCCAACAAGGTCTTCGCCCAGACCGTGCCGACCGATCCGTGCATCTACCGCTTCTACGAGATCGTGGGGGTCTACGGGCCGACCCTGAAGGCGCTGATCCACGAGAAGTTCGGCGACGGCATCATGTCGGCCATCGATTTCGAGATGTTCGTGACCCGGGTGCCGGACCCGAAGGGCGACCGGGTGAAGGTCGAGATGTCGGGCAAGTATCTCTCCTACAAGATGTGGTGAGACGACCGTCTCACGCAATCGGCGCCCCGCTCCGGGGCGCCGACCCGCGCCCGGAGGCCCAAGCATGACCCGCCCGCCGCTGCCGCCCTTCGACCTGGAGGGCGCGTTGAAAAAGGTCCGGATGGCCGAGGACGCCTGGAATTCCCGCGATCCCGCCCGCGTGGCGCTCGCCTATGCGGAGGGATCGGTCTGGCGGAACCGCGACGTCTTCCTCAGGGGGCGGGCGGAGATCGAGGCGTTTCTGGCGGTGAAATGGGCGAAGGAGCTCGACTACCGCCTGATCAAGGACCTGCACGCCTTCCACGGCGCCCATATCGCCGTGCGCTTCCGCTACGAGTGGCGCGACGTGGGCGGGGGGTGGTGGCGGTCCTACGGCAACGAGAACTGGGAATTCGACGCGGCCGGCCTGATGGCGCGGCGCGAGGCGTCGATCAACGACGTGGAGATCGCGGAGGCCGACCGGCGCTTTTTCTGGGACGCGCCCGGGCCGCGGCCGGACGGGGTTCCGGGGCTCGACCTGCATCCCTTCTGAGGGGGGCGAGACCCGGAAACGGCGGCCGTCGACCGAGGGGCAGGTCGCGGGCGAGCGAGAGCACGACACCGATCGCCAGCAGCGAGGAGACGAG
>NZ_JBSRTQ010000201.1:0-6322 GCF_055129145.1 Albimonas sp.
GAATGCCTCGAAACGCGAATGCCTCGAAACGCGAATGCCTCGAAACGCGAATGCCTCGAAACGCGAATGCCTCGAAACGCGAATGCCTCGAAACGCGAAACGCCCCGCGGCCGGATCCGGCGCGGGGCGTTTCTTTCGTGTCGAGCCCCGGACGGCGCAGGCCGCCCGGGTCCAGGCGCGAGATCAGCGCTTGGAGAACTGGAAGGACCGGCGGGCCTTGCGGCGACCGTACTTCTTGCGCTCCACCACGCGGGCGTCGCGGGTCAGGAAGCCGGCGGCCTTCAGGGCCGGGCGCAGGCTCGGGTCATAAAGCGTCAGCGCCTTGGACACGCCGTGCTTCACCGCGCCGGCCTGACCGGACAGACCGCCGCCCTTGACGGTGGCCATCACGTCGAACTGGCCGACCACGTCGCAGACGGAGAAGGCCTGGGCCAGAACCATCTGCAGCACGGGGCGGGCGAAGTACTCGGCCATCGGCTTGCCGTTGACCACGACCTTGCCGGTGCCGGGCTTCACCCAGACGCGGGCGACCGCGTCCTTGCGCTTGCCGGTGGCGTAGGAGCGGCCCAGCTTGTCGCGGACCGGCTCGCGGGGGACGGCGACGGCGGCCACGGCGTCGTCGCCGGTGGTCAGGGTCGAGAGCTCGTCGAGCGACTTCAGGTCGTCGGACATATCAGGCGCTCCGCGTGTTCTTGGAGTTCATGGCGGCGACGTCGATCACCTCGGGCTCCTGCGCCGTGTGCGGATGCTCGGCGCCGGCGTAGACGCGCATGTTGGACAGCTGCTTGCGGGTCAGCGGACCGCCCGGCATCATGCGCTGCACGGCCTTCTCGACCACACGCTCGGGGAACCGCCCGTCGAGGATCTGCGCGGCGGTGCGCTGCTTGATCCCGCCCGGATGGCCGGTATGCCAGTAGTACACCTTGTCCGAGCGCTTGCGCCCGGTCAGCTGCACCTTGCCGGCATTGATCACGATGACGTTGTCACCCATGTCCATATGCGGCGTGTAGGAGGGCTTGTGCTTGCCCCGGAGACGGGTCGCGATGACAACGGCCAGACGGCCCAGCACCACGCCCTCGGCGTCGATCACGACCCACTTCTTGTCGATATCGGACGGCTTGGCGGAAAAGGTCTTCATGGATCCCTTCGCTTTCGAAACGCCCGAGGCGTTTCCCCTGGCGCGAGTAACGGCTTCCTTCGCGCGGGGATGATCCTCGCCGAGGGATGGATGCGCGCCTTTTATGGATTCCACGGCGCATGTCAATCGCCTGACGCCGCGATAGAGCCGTAAACCCGCAAGGAATTCCATGCGTTTGGCAATGGGGTTTTCCAATACCCCAAATATGAGCCCCAGACTGCGTCGGTGCGGGTCAGGCTTCGGGGAAGCGACGCAGGCGCGGGTGGATCGGCGCCAGACAGGGAGCGTCGGCTTCCGGGCCCGGGAACGGGAACGGGGATGGCGACGACGACGACGATGCGCGGATATGTCGAGCGGGAGGACGGCGCGCCTCTGCGGCCCTCCTCCCGCGCCCGTCGGCGCGATTCTCCCCAGAGAAGCGCCAGGCCCGGGCCCCGCGTCTCGGGCGAGCGACGCGCGTCCGACCAGGTCAGGCCGGCCGACCGCGCATCGCATCGCCCGGGCGGGCCGTCGAAGCGGTTGGGACCAGCAACCCCTCCGACGCGTTAGAGGCTGGACGCAGCGTGGCGCGACGTTCAAACTGGTTTTCGCGAGGGACCTTTCGAATTCGCCAAAGACCTACCGAACTTCGCGAACGGATGTCGAGCATGAGACTGATGACGTTTGCGCTTCGTGAATGGCGCCTCAGGATGTCCTCGCCGCGATTATGGGCGGCCTGGGCGCTGACCTCCGGCCTGTTCGCGCTGGCCGCGCCCTTCGGGCATGACGACGGTCCGTTCACGATGCTGGACCGGCTGATCTACTGGCTGGTGACGCTGGGGATCGCCTGGGCGTTGATCACGCTGACGGGCGCGGTGGCCGACATCGCGATGGCGCCCCGGCGTGCCTCGCCGCTGGCGACGCTGGCGCTGACGGTGATCGTCAGCACGCCCTTCGTGGCCCTGATCGTCGACGGGCTGCGCACCATCGTGATGTTCAAGCCCTACGACCTTGAGACCTGGTTCGCCTCGCTGCCGATCTTCGGCGCGCTGACGCTGCTGCTGGCGGCGAAGTCGCGACTCCTCGCCGGATGGCCGCCGAGCCTGCGGGCGGCGAACCGGAACGCCCCGCCGCTCGCGGAACAGACCCCGAACCCGACCGCCGCCCGAGAGCGCGCGGCCGATCCGACGACGTCTTCCGCCGCCGCCCCGAAGGCGTCCGCCGGGCCCCGCCTGCTCCAGCGCCTGCCGATCGCCAAGCGCGGCCCGCTGCTGCGCCTGACCATGAACGACCACTACGTCTCGGTCGCCACCGACGCCGGGGAGGAGCTGGTGCTGATGCGTCTCGGCGACGCGATGGAGGAGGCCCGGCCCGAAGCGGGCCTGCGCGTCCACCGCTCGCATTGGGTGGCGCGCCGCGCGGTGCGCGAGCTGCGGCGCGACGGCGACCGCGCGGTGCTCACCCTGGCCAATGGCGAGGAGATCCCGGTCAGCCGCGCCCGGCTGCGCGACCTGCGCGCCGCCGGCTGGCTCGACGCTCCCGGCCCGGGCGCGGGGACGCGACCGACGGATCAGACCCCCGCCGGAGGCGCCGGCGGGATCGAGTAGGTCAGCGCCGCATGCGCCACCGGCCCCGCCACCCCCGGCGAGAAGATGGTCGCGTCGCCGACGCTCAGCACCCGGCCCAGCTTCAGGATCCGCGCCTCGCAGATCAGGTCCCGCGGCTCGGGCTTGCGCATGAAGTTGATCGCGCAGCTTGTGGTCACCGTCAGCGCCTGCCGCCCGATCATCGCCAGCGTCGCCGCGTAATAGGCGCAGTCGGCCAGCGTGAACATCGAGGGGCCCGAGATCGTGCCCCCCGGGCGCAGGTCCATCGGCCCGATCTTCATGCGCATCCGCACGAACATCGGGGCCACCTCCTCCACCACGAAGCGGCCGGCGGTCTCGGGGAACACCTCGTCGAGATAGGCGCCGAGCTCGGCCTCGTCGAAATGCACGGTCATCTGCGGGCTGGTCATGCGTCTCTCTCCCCCCTCTTGCTTTGGGGGCAGCATGCGGGCGGCGGCGGCCCGGTCAAGGGGCGCGCGCCGCTTGGGTCCCCGGCCCGCCGGCGCTAGACTGCGCCCGACAGACAGGAGAGCCCGCCATGCCCGACGCCGTTCCCGCCGCCCCCGAAGACCTGGTCCTGCGCGAGGATCTCGACGGCGTCGCCCGCCTGACGCTCAACGCGCCCGCACGGATCAACCCGCTGTCGGAGGCGATGCTCGCCCGCCTGCAGGGCGAGATCGACGCGCTTTCCGTCGACCCCACGATCCGCGTGGTGGTGCTGCGCGGCGCCGGCAAGGCGTTCTGCGCGGGCCACGACCTGAAGGAGATGCAGGCCGCCCGCCAGGCGCCCGACGGGGGGCGGGGCTATTACAACGCGCTCTTCGCGCAATGCGGGCGGATGATGACCTCGATCACCCGCCTGCCGCAGCCGGTGATTGCCGAGGTGCATGGCATCGCCACCGCCGCCGGCTGCCAGCTGGTGGCGACCTGCGACATGGCGATCGCGGCGGAATCGACGCGCTTCGGGGTCAACGGGGTGAATATCGGCCTGTTCTGCTCGACCCCGATGGTGGCGCTGACCCGCGCCGTGCCCGCCAAGCAGGCGTTCGAGATGCTGACGACGGGCGAGTTCGTGTCCGCCGCGCGCGCCGCCGAGATGGGGCTGATCAACCGGGCCGTTCCCGATGGCGAACAGGGCGCGGCCGCGATGGCGCTGGCGCGCAAGGTCGCCGGCAAACTGGGGGTGGCGGTGCGCACCGGCAAGCTCGCCTTCCACGCCCAGGCCGAGATGGGGCTGGAGGCGGCCTACGCCTATACGGGCCGGGTGATGGCCGAGAACATGGTGCATCGCGACACCGCGGAGGGCGTGCAGGCTTTTCTCGAAAAACGCGACCCCGACTGGCGCTGAGCCGGCCGCGTGGCGCAGGCCAGGTGATTCGGCCCGAAACGCATCAGGGGATCGGACAGGGTCCCCGGGGCGGGCGGCCCGGGCGAAACGGCCGCGGAACCGGCGGAGGGACCAGGTGCGGGCATGAAGGCTGGAGCCGCTTTCTATTCCGCGGCGCTGGCCGAAATCTTGCGGGCCTGGCCCCAGGCCGGGCCGAAGATGTCCTCCCCGGCGTCATGCGCCGCGCCGCGATGGCGGTCGGCCCGCAGGCTCGAGGCGTCGTCCCGTTCGCGCCGGGCGCGCAGATGCTCGACGAAGGCGAACAGGTCGCCCATGTCCGCCGATTTGCGGAACACGCCCACGATGTTGTCCGACATCCCGAACAGCTCCCCGTTGGGGAAGTCGGTCTGCGCGGTCACCACCACCACGTCCGCTTCGGGCGCGCGCATCGCCGCGCTCTGCGCCACCGTCACGCCGGAGCCATCCGGAAGGCCGAGATCGGCCACGATCAGGTCGAACCGCGTATGCAGCATCGCCTTGAAGGCGTCCTCGGCATTGAAGGCCACGTCGACGTTGAATTCGCGTGTCGCCAGCTCAAGCCGCCACAGTTCGGCGAGTTCTTCGCAATCGTCCACAACGAGGCATCGCATCACTCACCCCTTTCGACCCCGACGGCCGCGAGAGGCACTCTTGCAGCGCATGGTTGAGGAAAGGTTGCGCCAGCGCCTTCGAGCTACGCCGTCGTGGTGAACAAAACCTTATCCTTTTCAAGGAAAGGCCGTTCCCGAGGCGACGGCGTCCCAGGCCCCCGGGCCGACGCGGCGTCGTGGACAGACATCCGGCGGCACAGTAAGAATGCCTTATGACCATTGCCGAAACGCCCCCGCGCAAGCGCCTGCTGGACCGCTCCACACCGCCCGCGGTCATCACGCTGGTGCTGATGGCGGGGCTCGGCGCGCTCAGCATGAACATCTTCCTGCCCTCGATGCCCGGCATGGCCGCGTATTTCGAGGTCGAATACGCGGTCATGCAGCTCGCCATCTCCGGCTATCTCACGGTGATGGCGGCGATGCAGCTGCTGATCGGGCCGCTGTCGGACCGCTACGGCCGCCGCCCGGTGGTGCTGGGCGCCTTCGTGATCTTCACCCTCGCCACGCTCGGCTGCATCCTCGCGCCCAATATCGAGATCTTCATGGCCTGCCGCATGGCGCAGGCCGCGGTCTCGGCAGGCCTGGTGCTGAGCCGGGCGATGATCCGCGACATGGTGGGGCCGGAGAAATCGGCCTCCATGATCGGCTACGTCACCATGTGCATGGCGGTCGCCCCGATGATCGGCCCGATGATCGGCGGCGCGGTCGAACAGGTCTGGGGCTGGCAGGCCAATTTCGGGCTGCTGCTGGTGTTCGGGATCGGGGTCGCCGCGCTCTGCTGGGCCGATTCGGGGGAGACCAACCGCCACCGCTCCGCCTCCTTCACCGAGCAGTTCCGGGCCTACCCTGAGCTCTTCGCCTCCCGCCGCTTCTGGGGCTACGCGCTGGCCTGCGCCTTCGCCTCGGGCGCTTTCTTCACCTTCATGGGCGGGGCGCCCTATGTGGCGACCGAGATGCTGGGGCTCAGCCCGTCCGAGCTCGGCTTCTATTTCGGCTTCATCGCCGGCGGCTACATGACCGGGAATTTCCTGTCGGGGCGTTTTTCGCAGCGCGCCGGGCTGAACCGGATGATCCTGACCGGGACCCTGACCTCGACCGCGGCGATGACCGGCTGCCTCGCGCTGTTCGTCGTCGGCATCCAGCACCCGCTGGCGCTCTTCGGCCCGGTGTTCCTGATGGGCATGGGCAACGGCATGACCATGCCCAACGCCATGGCGGGCTCGCTGTCGGTGCGCCCGGGGCTGGCGGGCAGCGCGGCGGGGCTGGGCTCGACCCTGATGATGGGCGGCGGCGCGGCGCTGTCGGCGACGACGGGGGCGCTGCTGGGGCCCGAGAGCGGGCCGTGGCCGCTGATCGGGATGATGCTGCTGACCGGCGTGTGCTCCACCCTCTCCATCCTCTACGTCATGGCGGTGGAGCGGCGGCGCGTGCGCGAGGAGGTCGCCATGGCGCGCGAGCAGGAGGCCCGCGCCCGCCATGTCGGCGAGGCCCGAACGACTTCGATGCCCGGCATGCAGGATTTCCGCGGAAACTAACGCGGCCCCAGCCCCAAACGTGAAGACGCCGGGCGATCCCCTCGCCCGGCGTTTCCATGTCCGGCGCCCCGCCGCGGCGGACCGGG
>NZ_JBSRTQ010000202.1:0-6246 GCF_055129145.1 Albimonas sp.
GCGGGTCGAGGCGGCTCGCCCGCGCGGCGTGGCAGCGGGGGCGCCGGCGACGCCGTCTCCGGACCGGCGAGGTCTGCCCCGTCGCCCCCCGCGCCACGATGCGACGCCGCGCGGGCGCCCCGGGGAAACCGGCGAGACGGCGGGCGCGCGGCTCCCCCCCAACAGGCGGGCCGACGGATTTCCGCCCGCCGGCCCCACCGATGCAGGGCGGGTGCGAACCCGCCTCGGCGCCTGCCTCAGCCCTTGTCGACCACCAGGGTCTTCGCAGCCTCGATCAGAAAACCGGGCAGCGGCTCGGGCCGCCGGATGGCGCCGTCGCAATAGACATGCACGTAGCGGCAGGCGGCGTTGGCCAGCTCCTCGCCCTCGGCGAACAGGGCGAGCCCGTAGGTCAGCGAGGAATTGCCGATCCGGTCCACCCGCATCGCCACCTCGACCCGCTGCGGCCACTTCACCTCGGCGTAGAAGGTGCACTGGGTGTCGGCGACGATGCCGATGCAGGGCCCGGCGGGGAGGATCAGTTTCGGGACCTCCATCAGCCATTCGTTCACGGCCGAGTCGAAATATTCATAATAAACTACATTATTCATATGCAGGTACTGGTCGTTGTCCCTCAGCCGCGTGGTCATCGGCACGAAGCGCACGTAGTCGGCGCGGGAGGGGCGCGGGGTTTTCATCGGGGCGTTTTCCTCGGATGGGGTTGGCGGGGCCGGCGGCGGCGTCTGCGGCGCGCCTGCCGGCCTGGAGATTCGCATGGACGCGCGGGCGGACATACCCGCGCGAATGCATCCTCCAACGCCCCCCGTCCGGGAGCAAGCCCCCCGCCCGCCTTCAAGCCCCGCCGCGGCCCTGGCCCTGTCCGCTTCCCTGCGCACGCGCCGCCGCGGCTTTCGCCGTCGCGCCCCGCGCGCTATCACCCCCCGCAAGCCGCCGCGTCAGCAACCACCCGGAGCCGCCGATGATCCGCGCCATCCTGTTCGACAAGGACGGAACCCTGCTCGACTTCGACGCCTCCTGGCGCGGCCTCGTGCAGGACCTGCTGGAAGAGCTGGTTCCCGGCGCCGAGCCGCATCGCGCCGCCTTGCGCAACCGGATGTCGGAGATCGCGGGGCTCGACCCGGTCTCGGGCCGGTTCCGGGCGGGGTCCCCGATCGTGGCGGGCTCGACGGCGGAGGTGGCGGCGCTCTGGGCCGCCGAGATCCCGGGCGGCGACGCCCGCCGGATCGAGCGGCAGGCCAACCAACGCGCGGCGCAGACCCAGGACGCCGGCCCCCATCCCGCCGCGCCCGACATGGCGGGCCTGATGGCGGGGTTCCGCGCCCGCGGTCTCGCGCTCGGCATCGCCACCCATGACGCCGAGGCCCCGGCCCGCGCCCATATGGCGGCGCTCGGCATCGCCGACCAGTTCGACTTCTTCGCCGGCTACGACAGCGGCCACGGGCTGAAGCCGGGGCCGGGCATGGTGCTGGCCTTCGCGCGCGCCGTGGGCGTGGCCCCGGCGGAGATCGCGATGATCGGCGACAGCCTGCACGATCTCGGCGCCGGTCGCGCGGCAGGGGCGGGGCTGGTGGTGGGCGTGCTGACCGGGCCGGCCGATCGCGAGACGCTGGCCCCCCATGCCGACCACGTCATCGCCTCCATCGCCGACCTGCCGGCGCTGCTGCGCTGAGACTCCCCCCGTTTTCACCTGCCTGGGCCGGGCCGCGCAACAGCCGCCCCCGTCACGCTCGAAGACATGGGCGCCACCCGGATATCGGGCCAGATGCGCCGGCGCCGGCGATGGCGCATCATGACCTGCTGACCGCAGGATATCGCGGAAATCGTCGACGACAGCGCCCGCACCGGCGCCCGGATCCTGCACATCATCGCCTTCGAGGGCGAAATCCGCACCCGCCAGGAACGCGGGCCAGGAACGCGGCGACGTGCTGCCGGGAACCGACGGGCGCGCCGCCCCGAGGCCCTGAACACGCCCCAGACCCCGAACCAACCCCCGAACACGAAAGCGCCGCACAGCGAAACGCCGGAGGCGCTCCTCTTCATGTCCGGCGCCGCGGGGCGAACCCGTCTTTCCCACCCGGCCCAGGATGCGTCGCGCCGGTTAGGTCAACTCCTGTGCGTCTCGCGTCCGCTCCGCGCGTCTCGCGCCGCAGCGGGCGGAGCGGTCAATCGGCGATCTTCGCCGCCGCGTCGGCGGCCGCCCCGTCCACCCCCGGCGCCAGCGAGCCCAGCGCCGAGGTCATGCCGACCAGCGCTCCCTCCGCCGGGCGCCGATCGGGTTCGGAGCGGAAGCCCGGATGCCCCGGCTGGTCGCTGACCGTGGCGAGCCATTCGCGCGACGGCGCTTCGGCCAGACGGGTGACGGGGGTGTTGGAGACGCTGGACGGCGCGGCCTTGGCCGCATCCGCTTCTTCGCGCAGCACAATGGTCAGCTCGGCGCCCTTGCAGTCGTCGCCCTGGGCCACGCAGTAGCTGAGCCGCTGCGGCCCGACGCAGCCGGCGCCATCATACAGCACCTGGCCGTCGCGTCGGTAGGCGACCCCGCAGCCCGGCGCCGCGACAATAAGCATGCGCCGCCCGTCATCCCGGGAGGCGCCGCGGTCGTTCGCGGTCACGTCGATCATGTAAGCGCCGCCGGCGGCCGCGGAGACCACGTCGTCCCGGGGTTCGAAGCCGGGTCCGACGCCGAGGTTTCCGAAAATTTCGCCGCGCTGCGCGACTGCGCCAAGCGCGACGGTCAGGACGATCCCGGTAAGGATCGTCATCAGTCTGTCGTCACCACGCACGCCAAAACACTCCAAACCAGGCAACACCACACGAACGCTCTAGACACTCTGTGAGGTTACCGGAGCGACAGAGCCAAGACCAGAAGATTGCTCATGAAATCTTCAGGAACCGCCTGGCAGCGCAGCGATTGCCCTTGCCGCGCGCTCCGGGGTAGGCTGTCGCCGGCGTGGCGGCGAACCTGACTGCGCCCTCTCATAATGCGCGGAGATTCCAATGAAATTCGGTCTTGGCCAGCCCATTCGCCGCAAGGAGGACGCTCGGTTCCTGCGAGGCGAGGGGCGCTATCTGGACGATCTCAGCCTGCCTGGCGACCTTTGCGCCTATGTGTTCCGCTCGACCACCGGACATGGGCGAATCGCCGCGCTGGACGTGACCGAGGCCCGCGAGGCCCCCGGCGTCAAACTTGTCTGGACCTATGCCGAGATCGAAGGCCGCATCCATCCGCTGACCAACGACTTCCCGATGGAATCGACCGGCGCCGAGCCGGTGAAGCCGGTGACCATGCCGCATCTCGCGTCGGGCGCCGTGCGCTTCGCCGGCCAGCCGGTGGCCTTCGTCGTGGCCGAGACGCTGGCCCAGGCCCGCGACGCCGCCGAGATGATCGAATTCGACGTCGACGAATCCCCCGTGGTCATCGACGGCGCCGCGGCGCTGGAGGCCGGCGCGCCCGAGCTGCATTCCGAAGCGCCCGGCAACCTCGCCTACACCTGGTCGGTCGGCGACAAGGCCGCCACCGACGCCGTCTTCGCCGCCGCCGCCCGCACCGTCTCGGTGGAGGTGATCAACCAGCGCGTGGTCGTCGCCTCGATGGAGCCGCGGGCCTGCCGGGCCGAGTGGCTCGCCGAGGACGCCCGCTGGTCGATCTTCGCCGGCACGCAAGGCTCGCACAACCTGCGCGGCAAGCTTGCCCGTCAGCTCGGCGTCGACCCGCAGACCATCCGCGTGCAGACCCCCGATGTCGGCGGCGGCTTCGGCATGAAGCTGCAGGCCCATCCCGAGGACGCGCTGGTGACGCTCGCCGCCCGCGAACTCGGCCGCCCGGTGCGCTGGACCGCGGATCGGTCCGAGGCCTTCCTCTCCGACGCGCAGGCCCGCGACCTGCGCACCTGGGCCGAAGGCGCTTTCGACGAGACCGGCCGCGTGCTGGCGATGCGGATGCGCTCGGTGTCCAATCTCGGCGCCTATTACTCGACCTTCGGCGCGGCGATTCACTCGTTCTTCTCGTCGCCGATCACCGGGGGCATGTATGACGTGCCGGTGTTCTGGCACGAGACCCGCGGCGCCTTCACCAACACCACTCCCACGGACGCCTATCGCGGCGCCGGGCGCCCGGAGATGATCCACATCACCGAACAGCTCATGGAGGAGGCGGCCCTCGAATTCGGTATGGACCGGGCCGAATTCCGTCGCCTGAACCTGATCACCCCCGCCCAGATCCCCTACACCACCCATGGCGGCTGCGTGTTCGACTCGGCCGATCCGGGCCGCAACCTCGACGACGCGCTGGCCGCCTCCGACTGGGCCGGCTTCCCCGCGCGGCGGGCCGAGGCCGAATCGCGCGGCAAGCTGCTGGGCACGGCCGTGGTCTATTATTTCGAGCGCACCGGCGGCGGACCGCAGGAGCGGGCGATTCTCGACGTGCTGCCCGAGGGCAAAGTCCGCACCGCCGTCGGCACCCAGTCCACCGGCCAGGGGCACGAAACCGTCTGGGCCCAGGTGATCCACGACAAGCTGGGCGTCAGCCTCGACCAGGTCGAGCTGCTGGCCGGCGATTCGGACCTGCTGGAGACCGGCGGCGGCACCGGCGGTTCCCGCTCGCTGATCATGGCGAGCCGCGTCTTCATCCAGGCCGCCGACCAGATCATCGAAAAGGGCATGGACGGCGCCGCCGAGCTGCTGGAGGCCGCCGTCGGCGATATCGAATATTCCGTGGAGGAGGGCGGCCGCTTCCGCATCAAGGGCACCGACAAGTCGGTGACCCTGTTCGAAGTGGCCGGCCAGATGAACGGCCTGCAGGGCCAGGGCGGCGTCGACGAGCGCACCGCCACCTTCCCCAACGGCTGCCATGTGGCGGAGATGGAGGTCGACCCCGAGACCGGCGAATCGCACCTCACCCGCTACACCATCGTCGACGATTTCGGCGTGGTGGTGAATCCGCTGCTGGTCGAGGGCCAGGTCCATGGCGGAATCGCGCAAGGAGCGGGCCAGGCGATGGGCGAGACCATGGCCTGGGACCCCGAGACCGCGCAGCCGCTTTCGGCCAGCTTCATGGACTACCAGATGCCCCGGGCCGCGGATTTCCCGGAATTCTCGTTCAAGCTCAACGAGGTGCGCTGCACCACCAACCCGCTCGGCGTGAAGGGCTGCGGCGAGGCCGGCTGCGTCGGCGGCATTCCCGCGATCTCGCTCGCCATGCAGGACGCGCTGCGCACGCGGGGCGTGACCATTGCGACGCCGCCCTTCACCCCGCAGCGGGTGTGGAAAGCGCTTCAGGCCGCCTGAGCGGGGCGTTCAGCGAAGAAGAAGGGCGCCGTCCCGGCCGGGACGGCGCCCTTTTCTCTGTCGTGCCGCGTCTCTCGATCCATGTCTCGCGCCGGCGAATTCACCCGGCGGGTTCGGCGGGCGCGGGGGGCGGGGCGTCGTGGCTCGATGCCTCGCCCCCTGCGTCCGGAAGCGCCCCCGCCGGCAGGCGCCGGCGGCCTGCGTGGAAGCCTCAGCCCCGCGCCGGCATCCGCAGCTGGAAGGCGTTGCCGCCGGCCACGCGCCGTTCGGACACCCACATCGCCTCTTCGCAGACCTGGGCCGCGCCGCGATGCGGATCGCCGTCGGCGACCAGCTCGAAGTTCAGGGCGCCGCCCTCGTCGGTCAGCACCAGCAAGGCCAGCGGCCCGCCGCCGGCGAAGCAGCCCGCCGCCACCCGCACGCCTTCGGCCAGGCGCCCCGCGGCGGCCCCCGCCTCGCAGGCCGGCAGCCCGGCGCGGGCCAGAGCCGCCCCCGCCCAGTCCGCCGCCTTCGCAGCCGCGTCGGCGCCGCAGTCGATAAAGATAAGATCACGCATCTCACGTTTCCCACTACACCAGTTCCCACCGGCACTCCCATGTCACCTGCGAGGTAAATGAGGCGGAAAGCCGACCCCCTCCGGGCGACATTGAAATTCCAAACATTTTAAATGAAGGATGAGTCAACAGGGCGCCTCGCGCGCCACAGCTCCGCGCCGCGTCATCCGACGCGAAACCCTCGTCCGCGTGTCGACGCCGCCACGGGTTCTCAACTTCCTCGAGGCAGAATGCGTCCATGACCTCGCTTCACGAGCCCGATGCCGGCGACCGCGACGCGCCTCGCCCCACCTGCCGAGGGAATCGCGGCAGGGCGCCGGACCAGGGCGCCGCCGTCGGTTCCGCACCGGCGAACGACATGCCGCCCGCCTCCGCCCCCGCCCCTCCGCTCTGGCCCGGCGGCCCT
>NZ_JBSRTQ010000203.1:0-6198 GCF_055129145.1 Albimonas sp.
CCCGCCGGCGCGCCGCCGCCGCCGGCATGACGCCGAGGACCGCGGCCGCCGCCGCCACGCGGACGCGGGGCCCATGTGAAGGTGTAGAAGGGCTGCATTTCGACGGGTTCGGCGGGTTCGGCCGGCTCGGAGGCTTCGGCCGTTTCGGGCTCGGCCTCCGCGGTCGGTTCGTCGACGGCCGGTTCGGCCGTGGCCTCGGCCGCTTCGGGCGCGGGCTCGGGCGCCGCGTCGGCGACCGGCTCGGCTTCGGGCTCCGCGACCGGCGCGGCCTCGGGCGCCGCCGCGTCGGCGGTCGGCGCCGCTTCGGCTTCGGGCGCGGCCTCGCCGTTCTCGGCCTCCCCGCTCTCGGTCACGGCCGCATCGGCCGCGGGCGCCTCGGTCACGCCGGGCGCTTCGGTCGGCGCGGCCGCCGCCGGGGCTTCCTTGGCGCCGGGGGCGGGCTTCGGGCGCTCGCCCTTCTCGGCCTTGAAGCCGAGGCCCGCCATCAGATCGGCGAACTGGTCCAGCGTGCAGCCGGTGATCGACAGCATGTCCGCCGTCGCCTCGAACCCGGACTTCTGGTCCTGGCCGCGCAGCAGGTCGGCCAGACGCTCCAGCATGTCGATGCGGATCGCCCGTTCGCCCGCGAGCCGATAACCGGCGCGCTGCCAGAAGCCGGCCGGCATCCCCGGCACCGCGGGAATCGTCACCAGGCCCGGGGGCGGCGGCGCGGGGAAGTCGTCGAGCTCCTCCCACAAAGCCCAGAGCGCGATGCGCAGGCGAGTCGGCGCGGGCTTCAGCAGCGCCGGCATGAACACCGTGTGCTGGCCGAAGCGGACCCCGTGCTTGCGCAGCAGGCCGCGGCCCTCCTGGTCGAGCTCCTTGACGTCCTTGGCCACTTCGGGCCGCGGGATCACGCCCAGCGTCTCCACCATCCGGTAGCCGACGCCCTTGGCGAGCCCGACGAGGGCCTCGTCGTCGCGCATCTTGGTCAGCGGCTCATAGAGCGCCGCGATCCGCCGGTTGATCCAGTGGGTCAGCCGACGCTCGACCTTCTGGCGCGCGTCATCCGCCGCGATCTCGTCGACGAATGCCACCACGCCCGGCGCCAGCAGGTCGGAGCCCTTGGCGAGCCGGCCCACCGCATGTTCGCCCCACATCAGCCCGCCCTGTTCGGTCAGGTCGATCTCGGTGTCGGGCGCGTTGTAGAACCGGTCCGCGCGCCGCGAGAACTCCGCCTCCAGCGCCTGCGTGGAGGCGGCGCGCAGCGTCTTGGCCTCGTCCCCGGTCGCGCCGGGGTCGGGCGTGAAGCGGAAGCCGTCGAGACGGCCAAGCACATGGCCCTCCGCCGACACTTCGCCCTGATCGTTCACCTCGGCCACCAGCCTCTCCTTCTGTTTCAACCGCCGCATCAGCACCGAGGTGCGGCGGTCGACGAATCTTCGTGTCAGCGCCTCGTGCAGCGCGTCAGACAGGCGGTCCTCGACATCTCTCGTCGCGTCCCGCCAGGTTTCCGGCTCTTCGACCCAGTCGCGCCTCTGCGCCACATAGGTCCAGGTCCGGATGAAGGCGAGTCGCCTGGACAACGCATCGATGTCACCGTCGGTCCGGTCCACCATGCGGATGCGCCCCGCCATCCAGTCGGAGGGTATAGCGCCCCGTCCCGACAGGAGGAACCGGTAAATCCGACTGGTCAGCGCGGCGTGTTCCCCGGGCGATACCTTGCGGAAGTCCGGGATCTGGCAGACGTCCCACAGCCGCTTGACCGACGGACCGCCCATGGCCATCGCCCGGATCCCCTCGTCGGCGGCGAGCGCGCGGAGCGTGGCGAGGTCGTCGGCCTCCCGCGCGCGGACGAGGCCCGGGGCTACGGGCGGGCGTTCGAGGGCGGCGATCAGCGCGTCCACCGATCCGAATTCCAGCTTCGGATTGCGCCACATCAGGCGTTTGACGGGCGCGAAACGGTGATTTTCGATGGCTTCGATGACTTCCGGATCCAGCGCGTGCGCTTCGCCGGTGACGCCGAACGTGCCGTTTTCGGTGTAGCGCCCGGCCCTTCCGGCGATCTGGGCGAGCTCATGGGGCCGCAATTCGCGGTGGCCGAAGCCGTCGAACTTGCCGAGCGAGGAGAAGGCGATGTGCTTCACATCGAGGTTCAGGCCCATGCCGATGGCGTCGGTCGCGACCAGGTGATCGACGTCGCCGTTCTGGTAGAGCGCGACCTGGGCGTTGCGCGTGCGGGGCGAGAGCGCGCCCATCACCACCGCCACGCCGCCGCGCTGGCGGCGCATCAGCTCGGCGATGGCGTAGACCGAATCGACCGAGAAGCTGACCACCGCGGAGCGCGAGGGCATCCGGCTGAGCTTTTTGCCCCCCGAATAGGTGAGCGTCGAATAGCGGTCCCGCTTCATGAAGCGGGCCTTGGGGATCAGGGCGGCGATGGCGCCCCGCATTGATTCGGAGCCGAGGAACAGCGTCTCGTGCAGGCCCCGGGCGCGCAGCAGGCGGTCGGTGAAGACATGGCCGCGGTCGGGGTCGGCGCAGAGCTGGATCTCGTCGACCGCGACGAAATCGGCGCCGATCTCCATCGGCATCGCCTCGACCGTGCAGACCCAATAGGCGGCGCGGGGCGGGGCGATCTTCTCCTCCCCCGTCACCAGGGCGACGACGGAGGGGCCGCGGATGGCGACGATCTTGTCATAGACCTCGCGCGCCAGCAGGCGCAGCGGCAGGCCGATGACCCCGGTGCGATGGGCGAGCATGCGTTCGATGGCGTAGTGGGTCTTGCCGGTGTTGGTCGGTCCCAGCACGGCGGTGACGGTCGCGTCGCGCGGGTGGCCGGCGCTGTTCTTGCTGGCGTCGGGGGCGCCCTTGGCGGCGGGTGCGTCGAGCATCCGGGGGTCCCTCCTGGGGCGAGAGGGCGGGCGTCCGGTCCCGCGCCGGGGGCGGGGGAGCGGACGAGGCGCGGTGGCGGGGTGCGGCGGTGCGGCGGGCGGCGGTGCGGGCTGGATCGGGGGCGGATCGGATCGGGGCGGGGTCGGGGTTCAGATCTCGCGCCCGTCCACGCTTTCGGCGAGACGGTCGATCGCCTCCTGCGCCTGCTCCATATGGGGATTGATCCGCGCCGCCTCCCGCCAGGCCTTCAGCGCGTCGGCGTCGCGGCCCAGCTGCTCGAGGATCACCGCGAGGCCGGTCAGCGCCCCGTAATGGCGCGGCTCCAGCGCCAGCACCCGCTCGATATCCGCCAGCGCCTGGCCGAGATCGCCGCGCAGGTAGAAGGTGGTGGCGCGCATGTTCCAGCCTTCGGCGAAGCCCGGATCATGGTCGGTGATCGCGCCGAAATGCTGAAGCGCGAGGACCAGGTCCTGATCTTCGAGCGCATCGCGGCCGCGCTGCAGCAGCAGGTCCATGCTGTCGGAGCCGGAGCGGTTCCAGATCCGCCGGATCTCCGCCTCCGCCTTGTCGGCGTCGGCGTCGCCGGCCCCGTCCGCGTCGATCTCGGCGAGACGGGCGAAGAGCGTGTCGAGCCGGGCCGCGCGGGCGGCGGCGGGGTCGAGCGTCGGGTCGAGCCCGGGCGCGACCAGCGGCGGGGCCGATTCGCTCGCAGAGCCCGGCGCGGGGATGACCAGCGTCGGCGGCGGCATGGCGGGGAAGGGCGATCCGCCGCCCGGGCTTGCGCCGGACTGGGCGGAGGCGGGCCCGGTCGAGATCGCGGACGACGCGAAGGCGCCTGCCAGGACCAGGAGAAGGGCCGCGGAGAAGGGGGGTGTCTGGCGCATCACGACTGGCAGTTTAGCGCGCCGCGTGCGAAATGCGAGCGTCGCGCGCGGGACGTCGACGTCAAATTTGCGCGTGTTGGCGCAAGGACGCGTCGTTTTCGCGCGCGGGCGCGTCAAATGGACGGGGGCCGGGCGTGCGGAACCGGCGTGAACACCGCGCCGACGGTATCGCCGGCGGTCAGGCGGCGAGCGAGAGAAAGAACGAGAAGGACATGACGCGATGAGCGAGACCCTGAACGATGCCGCGGAACTGCTGCGCGAGCGGCTGGACGGCAATTCGGTGAACGGTTCGGTGAAGTTCGATGTGGAGGGCCTCGGCGCGCTGCGCATCGACGACGACGTGGTCAGCGTCGACGACGGGTCGGACGCGGACTGCGTGATCTCGGCTGACGAGAAGACCTTCCGGGGCCTGGTCTCGGGCGAAACCAGCCCGACCTCGGCCTTCATGACCGGCAAGCTGCGCGTCGACGGCGACATGTCGAAGGCGATGGCGCTGGCCTCGGTCCTGTCCTGAGGGTTGCGGGATGAGCGGTCCGGGTCCCGGCGACGACGCGCCCTGGCTGGGGGGGCTGGCCGGCGGGCCGGCCCCAGCGGTTTGCGAATGGGTCGGCGACGGGGCCGGGGCCCGGCTGCGCGCAGCGCTTTGGCCGGCGGCGCCGGATGCCGCCCCGCGCGGGCATGTGCTGCTGTTCCCCGGGCGCACCGAATACCTCGAGAAATACGCGCCGCTGGCGGGGCTGCTGGCGGCGCGCGGTTTCGCGGCGGTCTCGCTCGACTGGCGCGGTCAGGGGCTGTCGACCCGGCGGGCCGGGCGGCTGGGCCATGTGAACCGCTTCGACGAGTTTCAGCGCGACATCGCGGCCCTGACCGGCTGGGCCCCCGCCGCCGCCCTGCCCGGGCCGCGGGTGCTGATCGCGCATTCCATGGGCGGGTGCATCGGGCTGCGCGCGATCCTGACCGGGGCGCTCGCCTCGCCCGAGACGCGGCCGGCCGCCGCCATCTTCTCCGGCCCGATGTGGCGTTTCGGAATGACCGGGGTGACGCTCGCCGCGGCCCGCGCGCTGTCCTGGGCCGCGGTGCGGCTCGGCATGGGGCGCAAGGCGGCGCGCAAGGGGACGGCGACCGGCACCTATGTGTTGGATGCGCCCTATGAGGGCAACCTGCTGACGGCGGACCGCGCCGCCTGGGACGCGCTGGCGGCGCAGGCCCGCGACCATCCCGAGCTGACGCTGGCGATGCCGACCTGGGGCTGGCTGGAGGCGGGTTTTGCGGAGACCGCGGCCCTGCGCAAAGCCCCGGCGCCGGCCGTGCCGCGGCTGGTCCTGCTCGGCTCCGACGAGGCGATCGTCTCGCCCGAGGGCGCGCGCGCGCACGTCGCGCGGGGCGCGGGCGCCGAGCTCGCGGTGATCGAGGGCGGCCGGCACGAGACGCTGATGGACGCCCCCGACAGCGCGGTCGGCCGGCAGGTCTGGGCCGCCATCGACGGATTTCTGGAGCGGCAGGGCATTTAGGCGAGGGCGTCGCCGCCGGGCCCGGGGGCGGCGGGTTCGCACCCGCCCTACGCCGAATGGGTAGGGCGGGCGCAAGCCCGCCGCGCGCCGCTCACACCGGGTGCAGGTCGCCTTCGGCGCGCAGGGCGTGGAATTCGGCGACATGGGCGTCGAGCCGCCCGGCCTCGATCGCGTCGCGCAGACCCTGCATCAGCTCCTGATAATAGAACAGGTTGTGCCAGGTCAGCAGCATCGAGGCGATGATCTCCCCCGCCCTCACCACATGATGCAGATAGGCGCGGGAATAGCCGGCGCAGCACGGGCAGCCGCATTCGGGATCGAGCGGCCTGGGGTCATCCTTGTGCCGCGCGTTCCTCAGGTTCACCGGACCGCGGCGGGTCAGCCCCTGCCCGGTTCGGCCGGAGCGGGACGGCAGCACGCAGTCGAACATGTCGACGCCGCGCTGCACCGCGCCCACGATGTCGTCGGGTTTGCCGACCCCCATCAGATAGCGCGGCTTGTCGTCGGGCAGCTGGCCGGGCGCGTAGTCGAGCGCGCCGAACATCGCCTCCTGCCCCTCGCCCACCGCCAACCCGCCGATGGCGTAGCCGTCGAAGCCGATGGCGGCGAGCGCCTCGGCGCTTTCGCCACGCAGATCCTCTTCAAGTCCGCCCTGCTGGATACCGAAGAGCGCATGGCCCGGCCGGTCCCCGAAGGCGTCGCGCGACCGCTGCGCCCAGCGCATGGAAAGGCGCATGGACTCCTCGATCCGCGCCCGGTCCGCCGGCAGCGCCGGGCATTCGTCGAAGCACATCACGATGTCGGAGCCGAGCAGCTTCTGGATTTCCATCGAGGATTCGGGGCTGAGCATGTGCTCGGACCCGTCGATATGGGATTTGAAGCGGACGCCGTCCTCGCTGAGGCGGCGCAGGTCGGCGAGGCTCATCACC
>NZ_JBSRTQ010000204.1:0-5972 GCF_055129145.1 Albimonas sp.
CGCGGGCGTCGCGCTGGCGCTGGCGGCGGGGCTCGCGGCCTGCGCGGGCGGGCCGACCGGACCGGCGACGCGGGTCTATTCCGACATGATCGACACCGCCTACAGCCCCGGCGAGGTCAGCGGCGGCGGCGCCGCCACGCCGCTGGAGATGAAGGGCGCCCCGCCCGACGGGTCGGACATCGCCGCCGTCGCCGCGGCGATGCGGATGCCGGCGCGCTTCGGCTCGGGCGGGTTCGCGCCGGCCGCGGGCCGGCAGCTCGACGGCCTGCGCGCGGTGGTGATCTTCAACCCCGACGGGCGGCTCAGGGCCTGCGAGGGCGCGGTCTCGGGCCGCGGCGGCGAAGGTCGCAACGGCCGGACCGAAGCGCTGATCGCCTGGTGCGGCGGGAGCAAGGAGCTGAGCTCGCTGATGATGAGCTCGGGCGCGACGCTCGGGCCGAGGGACGCGGATTTCGCCCGCGCCATGTCGCAGGCGCTGACGCGGCTGCTGCCGTCGCGCAACCCGGCGCTCGATTCCGGTTCCAAAGCGGGCCGGCGCCGCCCGGGCGCCTGACCGGCGCCGCGGCGCCCCGCCGAGATGACGAAGCCCGCCCGGTTCGCACCGGGCGGGCTTTTTTCCGGCAGGGTCAGGCGTAGCCGAAACTCAGCCCTCCGCCGCCTCGCGCAGGGCTTCGAGCTCCAGCCACTCCTCCTCGGTCCGCTCCAGCAGGTTGCGGCGCTGGGTCAGCGCCCCGGTGGCCTTGGCGAACTTGGCGGGGTCGCGGGAAAAGAGCTGCGGATCGGCGAGCAGTTTCTCGAGCTTGGCGATGTCGGAGGCGATCTTGTCCATCTCCTTGGGCAAGGCCTCGAGCCGGTGGGTCTGGGTGAAGGTCAGCTTCGCGCCGGGCTTGCCCGCAGGTTTCGACGCCGGCTTCGGCGCGGTGTTCGGCGGGGCCGAGGACGACGGGGCAGAAGACGACGGCTTGGCCGCCTTGCCGGCTTTCGGGGCCTTGGGCGTCTTCGCCGGCTTGCCGCCGTCCGAATCCTGGGCCCCCATCGGGGCCGACCCGCGCTGGGAGACCATGTCCGACCAGCCGCCGGCATAGACCGTCGCCCGCCCGTCGCCTTCCATCACCACGGTCGTCGCCGCGGTGCGGTCCAGAAAGTCGCGGTCATGGCTGACCAGCAGCACCGCGCCCTCGTAATCCACCACCAGTTCCTGCAACAGGTCGAGGGTCTCGACGTCGAGGTCGTTGGTCGGTTCGTCCAGCACCAGAACGTTGGATTCCTTGGCCATCAGGCGGGCGAGCAGCAGCCGCGCCTTCTCGCCCCCCGACAGCGCCTTGACCGGGCCGCGGGCCTGACGCTCGTCGAAGAGGAAGTCTTTCAGATAGGCGACGACATGCTTGGGCCGGCCGCGGACCATCACCTGGTCCGAGTTGCCCGACACCGCCATGTCGGGATCGCCGACGAGGCTCTCCCACAGCGACATCTCGGGATCTAGCGCCGCGCGGGCCTGGTCGAAGACCGCGATCTCGAGCTTGGTGCCCAGCTTGACCGTGCCGGCGTCGGGCGCGATCTCTCCGGTCAGCATCTTGATCATCGTCGACTTGCCGACCCCGTTGGGGCCGACGAAGGCCACGCAGTCGCCGCGCATGATCTTGATCGAGAAATCGGTGGCGATGACCTTGCCGCCATAGGATTTGGAGACGTCCTCGGCCTCCATCACCCGCTTGCCCGACTGGGGGGCGGTGTCGAAGGCCATGGCGGCCGTGCCGGTGCGCCCGCGCTGGTCGGAGCGTTCCTGGCGCAGGTCCTGCAGGCGGCGGACGCGGCCCTGGTTGCGCTTGCGGCGGGCGGAAATGCCCTCCACCGCCCAGACGGCCTCCTGCTTGATCAGGCGGTCGAGCTTGTGGCGGGTCTGCGCCTCGTCCTCGAACACCTTGTCGCGCCAGTCCTCGAAGTCGACGAAGCCGCGGTCGAGCCGGCGGGCCTGGCCGCGATCCACCCAGATGATCTGGCGGGTGAGCGCGCGCAGGAAGGCGCGGTCATGGCTGACCAGCACGAAGGCGGCGCGGGTCTGACTGAGGCGCTGCTCCAGCCAGGCGATGGCCTCGATGTCGAGATGGTTGGTCGGCTCGTCCAGCAGCATCAGGTCGGGATCGACCGCCATCAGCCGGGCGAGCGCCGCGCGCCGACGCTCGCCGCCCGAGGCGGCCTCGGGCGTCTGCTCGGCCGGGACCTTGAGCCCGTCCATCGCCATCTCGGCCCGCCAGACTTCGGCGGGGTCGAGCGGCTCGGCCACATAGTCGCCCAGCGTCTTGTAGCCGGCGAAATCCGGGTCCTGGGGCAGGTAGCCCACCGTGGCCCCGGGGCGGGTGAAGCGTTCGCCGGCGTCGGGTTCGGCGAGGCCGGCCATGATCTTCATCAGGGTGGATTTGCCCGAGCCGTTGCGGCCCACGAGGCAGATCCGGTCGCCCGGATGCACGGCGCAGTCGAGACCCGCGAACAGCGGGTCGCCGCCCCAGCCAAGGGTGATTTCAGCGAGCGTGAGGATGGGAGGTTCTGCCATGCGAGGGCGCTATCCGGGATGGTGCGGTGCGTCAAGCCGTGGCGGGGCCGCGCGGGGGCATGGCGGCGGCGGGCCGCAGGCGACGTAGCGTCGCTTCGGGTTCCGCCACGTGGATCGGCTCCCTACATTCAGCCAAACACGGGGAGAGCAGGCGATGGATGGCATTCAGGGCCGGGTCGGCCAGGATGGGGACGGTTCCGCCGGGAGGGTCTTCGGAACGGCCGCAGGTGCGGGGGGCGCGGCGAAGGCGGCGGGCGCGCCCTCGCCCGACCGGGTGGAGCGCATCGGCGGTCTGCATGTCGAGATCTACGGCGCCGGGGCCGGGGCGGGTCCGGGATTGCCGCTGCTCATGGTGCACGGCTTCATGTCGAGCCGGGCGCAATGGACGCTCAACCTGCCCGCGCTGGTGCGCGCGCGACCGGTGGCGGTGGTGGAGTTGCTCGGCCATGGCCGCTCCGACGCGCCCGAAGCGCTCGAAACCTATGCCGCCGCCCGGTATTTCGAGACCTTCGAGACGGTGCGCGCCCTGATGGGCGTCCCGCGCTGGCACCTGTGCGGACAGAGCTTCGGGGCGGCGATGACGCTGAGCTACCAGGCGGCGCATCCCGACGCGGTTGCGGCGCAGGTGTTCACCAACTCCGCCGCCGCCTTCGCCGATCCCGCGACGCCGGACGGCCTGGCCGCCGCAAGCGCCCGCGCCGCGCGGATCCGGGCGGCGGGGCGCGAGGGGCTGAGCGCGCACCGCGCCCACCCCTCGGGCGCGCGGCGATTCCCCGAGGCGGTGAAGGCGGCGATGGTGGCGGACGCGGAAGGGCTCGACCCTCACGCCATGGCCTGCGCGGTGGAGCGCACCATCCCGGACGTCGCCATGCGCCACCGCTTCCGGGCGATCGACGCGCCGACGCTGATGGTGAACGGGGTTTGGGAGAAGCGGTTTCAGCCCTGGGCGGCCTGGGCGCGGGTGGCGCTGCCGAGCCTGCAGGCGACGGACCTGGAGGGCGGGCATTCGATCAATATCGAGCAGCCCGCCGCCTTCGACGCCGCCGTGACCCGGTTCCTGAGCGCCTACGACGCCTGAGCCCGGCGCGCCGGCCCCCCGGACGGGAGCCGCGCGCAAGCCCTGGCGCCGCCGTCGCCGGAGCGCCCGCGCGGCGGTTCGACGAAGGCGCATGCGGGTGCGTCTCCGGGCGGGTGAGGGCGCGGGGGGCGCCGCGCGGCCGCTCGACGGCTCGACCACCCGAGGCGCCGGCGTCGGCGGGCGCTGGCCGCCGCATCGGCGTTTCGGATGAGTTGCGCTCATGGCACGACCCGATCCATCGCCCCGGCCCCGCCCAAGCTCCGCCGCGGCGACGTCCGTCCGGTTTTCGCGCGCACCCGACGCGAAGGTCGCGGGCCCCGTGCGCGGCGCACGCCTGCCCGCCCCGGCGCAACCGGCGCCGCCCTTTCCCCGCGCCGCGGGCGCTCCGCCGCCACCGGCGCATCGCCCGACGCGGCGCTTCCTTCCGCCCTTCCGCCGCCCGGACCGCCACCCTGTCGCATACCCCCCTGCGACGCGCGCGGACCCTTCCGCCCCGCCCCGCCGCCCGCTATCGTCGCGCCCATGACCCTCGCCGCCGTCCCCCCGCCCGCCGCCTTCCCGGGCCCGCTCGCCCCCGCCATGGCGATCACCGCCGAGCCTCCGGTGATGGAGGCCCGCCGCTGGATCGCGGGCAAGAGCTTCCCGGCGAACCGTCCGCTGCTCAACCTCTCGCAGGCCGCCCCGGTGGACCCGCCGCCCGAGGGCCTGCGCCGCGCCATCGCCGAGGCGGCGCTGAACGACCCGCAGGCGCATCTCTACGGCCCGGTCCTCGGCCTGCCGGCGCTGCGCGAGACCGTCGCCGCGCGCTGGTCCGCCGACTATGGCGGCGAGATCCGGCCCGAAGACGTCGCCATCGCCGCCGGCTGCAATCAGGCGTTTTGCGCGCTCCTCGCCACGCTCGCCGGCCCTGGCGACGCGATCCTCCTGCCCGTCCCGTGGTATTTCAACCACAAGATGTGGTGCGACATGATGGGGATCGAGGCGCGCCCCCTGCCCTGCGACGCGGACCTCAACCCGCGGCTCGACGCCGCCGAGGCGCTGATGGACGGCGTGACGGCCATCGTGCTGATCACGCCGAACAATCCCACCGGGGCCGAATACCCCGCGGGCCTGGTCGAGGCCTTCGCCGACCTCGCCCGCCGGCACGGCGCGGCGCTGATGGTCGACGAGACCTATCGCGACTTCGACAGCCGCGACGCCGCCCCGCATGCGCTGTTTTCCGATCCCGACTGGCGGGACACGCTGATCCACCTCTATTCATTCTCGAAGGCGTATCGGCTGACCGGGCACCGGGTCGGCCTCGCCATCGCCCACCCTGCGCGCCTCGCCCAGGCCGAGAAATTCCTCGACAGCGTGCAGATCTGCGCGGGGCAGCTCGGCCAGATGGCGGCGCTGCACGGGCTGCGCCATCTCGACGACTTCGTCGCGGGCCAGCGCGACGAGATCCTCGCCCGCCGCGCCGTGGTCCGCGACAGCTTCCGGCAGGCCCTGCCCGACTGGGAGCTGATGGGCTGCGGGGCCTATTTCGCCTATATCCGCCACCCCTTCGCCGAAGACTCCGAGACGCTCTGCAAGGCGCTGGTCGACGAGCAGTCGCTGCTGATCCTGCCCGGGACCATGTTCTGTCCGGCAGACGACCCGCTGGGCGCCCAGTCGTTCCGGGTGGCCTTCGCCAATGCCGACGCCGAGGGCTTGCGCGACGCGCTCTCCCGCCTCGCCGCCTTCGGCGCGGGGCGGGCGACGCGGTGAGCGCCCCCGCGCCCGACCGCCGCTTCTACGAGTTCTTCGCCGGCGGCGGCATGGCCCGGCTGGGGCTGGGCGCGGGGTGGGATTGCCTCTGGGCCAACGACCTCGACCGGTCCAAATGCAAGGCCTACCGGGAGAATTTCGGCGGGGACCACCTGCTGGAGCGGGATGTGGCGGCGGTGGCCCCGGCGGAGCTGCCGGGGCGGGCCGACCTCGCCTGGGCCTCGTTCCCTTGCCAGGATCTCAGCCTCGCCGGCGCGCGGCGGGGCATGTCGCTGGGCGGAACCACGCGGTCCTCGGTGTTCTGGGCGTTCTGGTATCTGGTCGAGCAGCTTGCGCGCGAGGGGCGGGCCCCGCGGGCGCTGGTGATCGAGAACGTGGTGGGGCTGGCCTCGTCCTCGCGCGATTTCGCCACGCTCTGCACGGCGCTGGCGCAGGCGGGCTACAGGTTCGACGCGCATGTGGTGGATGCGGCGGGGTTTCTGCCCCAGTCGCGACCCCGGCTCTTCGTGGTGGCCTGGCTGGGCGGAGAGCCGCCCGAGGCGCTGCGCGAAGGGCCCGCCCCCGCCCCGCGGCCGCCCGGGCTGACCCGGGCGT
>NZ_JBSRTQ010000205.1:0-5930 GCF_055129145.1 Albimonas sp.
CGCCTTCCCGCGCGGGGCCGATCCGCAGACCTTCGCCAACGCCGAAGCCGCCATCGCGGCCTTCGAGCCGGCGCCGATCATCGCCGACGCGCCGCTTCGATCGGTTCCTGCGGGGCGACGGCGCGGCGATGGCTGACGCAAGGAAAGCCGACCTGCGCGCCTTCATGGATCGGCTGCTTCCATTCCGGCTTGGTCCGGGACCTGGTGCGGGGGGCGAGCGGTCCGGCCCGGCTCGGCGCCCCGCCAAGGGCGCCGTCAAGGACGAAAGGGGAGGTCGGCGTCCGCGCCGGTCGCCATGGCTTCGGAGACGCCTCAGCCGAGCGCGTCGAACACGGGACGCAGACCATGCCGCATGATCCGACTTTTCCCCGCCGCTCCGGACCTGGCCGCGCGCCGGTCCGCCGCGCCGCCGCGGTGGCCGCGGCGGGCCTCGTCTCGGTCCTGTGGGGGGCGCAGGCGCAGGCGGTCGACGTCGCGGCCCTGGCGAACCAGGGCACGGACACGGTCCCCGCCTGCGTCGCCTGCCATGGCGCGGAGGGGCTCGGTTCCGCCGATGTCGGCGCGCCGATGATCGCGGGGATGGACGCCGACTACATCGTCCGGACGCTCGCCGCTTATGCCGACGGCACGCGGGTCGGCTACACGATGAACGGCATCGCGACCGAGCTCTCGTCCGAGCAGATCGGCGGGCTCGCCGCCTGGTACGCGGCGCTTCCGGCCGTCAGCCAGGACTGGGCGACGGATCCGGCGGCTGCGGGGCAGGGGGCCGCGGTCGCGGCCGACGGCGTGATCGAAGCCGGCATCCCAGCCTGCGTCTCGTGCCACGGCCGGAACGGCGAAGGGGTCGGCGCGATCTTCCCGCGGATCGCCGGCCAGCTTCCCGACTACATGGCGGCCCGGATCGACCTGTGGCGCAGCGGCGAGGACCTGGCCGACGCGCCCGACACCGCGATCATGGCGCGGATCGCCGCCGACCTGCCGCCCGAAGCGATGGACGCCGCCCTTGCGTATTTCGCGGGCCTCGACCCTGCCGCGGGACCGAGCACGGGCTACGCGCCGCTCGCCATCGACTGGCCGACGCAGACCCGCGACGCCGAACCCCTGCCGGACGCGATCCCCTGGGCGAAGGCCGACGCGGCCTATGCGGCGCAGGTCAGGCGCCTCGCCGATCCCGGGCTTTACGAGCACAGGCCGCCCGCATGGTCGGAGATCCCGGATACGCCGCTGGGCGAGATGATCCGGCTCGGGCGGGACATCTTCGCCAACACCCAGGTCCTGCGCGGAACCTTCGTGGGCAACGATCTGTCGTGCAGCAACTGCCATATGAACGCCGGCGCGAACCCGGCGGCGGCGCCGATCTGGGCGACGGCGGTGGATTTCCCGATCTATCGCGACAAGAACCGGCACGTGAACACGCTGCCGGAGCGGCTGGCGGGCTGCTTCAGGTATTCGATGAACGGCACGGCCCCGCCCGCCCAGCACAAGGTGATGGTGGCGCTGGAAAGCTACATGCGCTGGCTCGCGACCGGGGCGCCCTCGGGCGCCGTGCAGAAGGCGCGCGGCTACGTGCTGCTGCCGGCGCCGCCGCTGACGCCTGATTACAGGCGGGGAGAGGTGGTCTACGAAGCGCGCTGCGCGATGTGCCACGGGACGGACGGGGCGGGGCTCAAGCAGGGCGCGCGGGTGATGTTTCCGCCGGTCTGGGGGCCGAATTCCTACAATTGGGGGGCGGGGATGCACCAGATCGAGAAGGCGGCGGGGTTCCTCAAGGCGAACATGCCGCTCGGCAACCCGGACCTGACCGAGCAGCAGGCCTGGGACGTGGCGCTCTTCGTCAATGCGCATGAGCGCCCGCAGGACCCGCGCTGGCTGGGCGACGTCGCGGCGACGCGGGCGGCCTTCCACGGCGATGTCGGCGCCTACGGGATGAGGATGCCCGAGGGCCTGATGGGCGATGCCGGCGCGCCCTTGGCCAAGCCCGCGCCGCAGCCCTGGGCGGACTGGAGCGTCGTGGGGAATCCGGCCGACTAGGCCCGGCCAGGGACGGGGGCGTCGGACGCAGGCGCCGCATCCGGCGCCTTCGGAAACGCCGGGCCCCGCGCCGTGACCTGCCTGGACCCCGTCAGAGAACACGCCCCCTCGACGCTCGCGAAGGGGCGCCGGCGGCGACCGGCGCGCGGTCGCCGAACGCCGTCACCGTGTCGGCGCCCACATGCAGCGCCTGCGCGTCGGCGAGGCCGGTGGAGATCGACGGCCAGCCGGGCGCGCCCGTGATCGCGCCCGGCCACGGCGCCGTCGTTCGGCCGAGCGCGCGCCCCGCCGGACGACGGCGCCGTGGCCGCTCGCCCAAGCGGCGGGGTCAGGCGGGCCCGCCTCGGGCGGCCGAAAGGCGCAGGAGACCCTTCTGGAGCAGGATGAACATCAGCAGCAGCGCCCCGATGACGATCTTGGTCCACCAGCTCGACAGACTGCCGTCGAAGACCAGATAGGTCTGGATCAGTCCCATGGTCAGCACGCCCACCAGGGTTCCGAACACGTGGCCCGCGCCCCCCGACAGCAGCGTGCCCCCGATGACCACGGCGGCGATGGCGGTCAGCTCCGTGCCCACGGTGGCGAGCGGATATCCCGAGCCGGTGTAGATCGAGAACACGATCCCAGAGAGCCCGGCCATGAACCCCGAGAAGGCGTAGATCCCGATGGTGACGCGCCCGACGCGCACCCCCATCAGCCGCGCCGTCGCCTCGCCCCCGCCCAGCGCGAAGACCGACGCGCCGAAGCGGGTGCGGTGCGCGAGGATCGCGCCCCCCGCCACCGCCAGCAGCATCACGCCGCCGATCAGGGTCAGCCGCCCTTTGCCCGGCATCAGCCAGTAGGCGCCCTGGATCAGGTCGTAGAACGGGTCCGAGATCGGCACCGACTGGATGCTCAGCATGTAGCCCGCGCCCCGCGCGAGGAACATGCCCGCCAGCGTCACGATGAAGGCGGGCATGGCGAGGTGATGGATCAGCGCCCCCATGCCGGCCCCGAACGCGGTGGTGACGACCAGCAGCAGGGCGAAGACCGCGAGCGGGTGCAGGCCCGTGTCGCGCAGCATCACCGCGATGAACACGCCGGAGAAGGCGATGACCGCGCCCACCGACAGGTCGATCCCCCCCGACAGGATCACCACCGTCATCCCCACCGCGACGATGCCGAGATAGGCGTTGTCGGTCAAAAGGTTCCCCGCCACCCGGGTGGAGAGCATGTAGGGGAACTGCAGCCAGCACAGGAAGCAGGCGACGACGAAGATCGCGAGGGTGGCCGCGAGCGGATAGAGGCGCGGGTTCATCGTCCGGCCTCCTTGGCCTGGGCCGGGCGGAGGATCCGGGCGGCCGGGGGCGGCTTGTCGCGCAGGCGCGTCTTCCGGGCCTGCCAGGCGCGGATCAGGTTGGGGGACTGGATGACCAGGATCGCCACCACCAGGCCCGCCTTGATGACGAGGTTGAATTCGGACGGGAACCCCGCGAGCAGGATGCCGGTGTCGATGGTCTGGATGATCATCGCGCCCAGGATCGACGCGGCGATGGAGAAACGGCCCCCCATCAGCGAGCCGCCGCCGATCACCACCGCGAGGATGGCGTCGAGCTCCAGCCACAGCCCCGCATTGTTGGCGTCGGCGCCGCGGATGTCGGCCGCGGCCACCAGCCCGGCGAGCGCGGCGCAGAGCCCCGAGGCCATGTAGACCGCGATCAGCAGCCCCCGCGCGTCGACGCCCGCCAGCGCGGAGGCGCGGCGGTTCACCCCCACCGCCTCGACCAGCAGGCCGAGCGCCGTGCGCCGCATCAGAAGCGCGGCCGCGAGGCCGGTCAGCAGCCACAGCCAGGCGGGGACCGGCAGGCCGAGCACGTCTCCCGCGCCGATGAAGGCGAAGCGGGGATCGGAGAAGGTGAGGATGCGGCCTTCGGTGATCAGCTGGGCGATGCCGCGCCCGGCGGTCATCAGGATCAGGGTGGCGACGATGGGCTGGATGCCCACCACCGCCACCAGCGCGCCGTTCCAGAGCCCGGCGGCGAGCCCGGCCAGCAGCGCCAGCCCCAGCGCCGGGAGCAATCCCATGCCGCCCGAGACGGCCGAGGCCGCGACCGCCCCGCAGATCGCCATCACCGCCCCGACGGACAGGTCGATCCCGCGGGTGGCGATGACCAGCGTCATCCCCACCGCCAGCAGGGCCACGGGGGCGCCGCGCTTGAGGATGTCGATCACCGGGCCGACCAGACGGCCATCCATCAGCTCGACGCTCAGGAAGCCGGGAAAGGCGAGCGTGGCGAGCCCGGCGAGGGCGATCAGCGTCAGGAGCTGGGGCAGAACCCGGCGCAGGGAAGGGGGGAGAGAGAGCGGCATCACGCGGCCTCGCCTGCGTCGTCGGCGCGCGCGATGGCGGCGACGATGGTGTCGGCGGAGATGCCGGCGCCGCTCAGCTCGGCCACATGCCGGCGGTCGCGGACCACGACCACGCGGTCGGCGACGGCGATCAGTTCGTCGAGCTCCGACGAGATCACCAGGATCGACATGCCCTGCGCCACCACCTCGCGGATCAGGCGCAGGATCTCGGCATGGGCGCCGACGTCGATGCCCCGCGTCGGCTCGTCCAGGATCAGGAAGCGCGGGTTCATTGCGAGCCACCGGGCCAGCACCACCTTCTGCTGATTGCCGCCCGAGAGCTGGCCCACCGGTTTCTCCGTGTCCGACGTGCGGATGTCGAGGCGGGCGATGTAGTCGTCGGCGAGCCGCTTCTGCGCCTCGCGCGGGATGGGTCTGGCCCAGCCGCGGCGGGCCTGAAGGGCGAGCGCGATGTTCTCGCGCACCGAAAGGTCGGCGACGATGCCGTCGGTCTTGCGGTCCTCGGGCGCGAAGCCGAAGCCGGCGGCGATGGCGTCGCGGGGCGTGGAAAGCGGGATGGGGCCGCGCGCGTCGCGGGCCTCGCCCGAATGGGCCGCGCGGACGCCGAACATCAGCTCCGCCGTCTCGGTGCGCCCGGACCCGAGGAGGCCGGCGAGGCCGACGACCTCGCCCCGGCCGACGGAAAGGTCGAAGGGCTCCACCGCGCCGCGGCGCCCGACCCGGTCGAAGCGCAAGAGCTCGGGGCGCGCGACGGGCCCGTCCTGGTCGCGGGCGCGGGCGTCCACCGCGTCCTCCAGTTCCCGGCCCAGCATATGCTCGATCAGGCGCACGCGGTTCAGGTCGGCGGTCCGCTCGGTGCACACTTTGCAGCCGTTGCGCAGCACGGTGACCCGGTCGGTCAATGCGAACACCTGGTCGAGGAAATGCGAGACGAAGACGATGCCGAGGCCGCGCGCGCGCAGGGAGCGGACCACGTCGAACAGCATCTCCACCTCCCGCGCGTCGAGCGAGGCGGTGGGCTCGTCGAGGATCAGCACCTTGCCCGACAGCGCGACGGCCCGCGCGATGGCGATGATCTGCTGCACCGCGACGGACTGCTCGCCGAGATCGCGGCCCACGTCGATGTTCAGCCCGTAGCCCGTCAGCATCGCCTCCGCCTGGGCGCGCATCGCCCGCCCGTCCACCAGCCCCCAGCGCGTCGGCTCCCGCCCGAACATCAGGTTCTGCGCCACGGTCAGGTTGGGCAGGAGATTGACCTCCTGATAAACGGTGCCGATGCCGAGATCCTGCGCTTCGGACGTCGAACGCGGGCTGATCGGCCGGCCGTCGAGCGTGATCTCTCCGCCGTCGCGCGCATAGGCGCCGGTGAGGCATTTGATCAGCGTGGACTTGCCGGCGCCGTTCTCGCCCAGCAGGGCATGGATTTCTCCGGAGGCGAGGTCGAAATCCACGGCGTCGAGCGCGCGGGCGCCCGGGAAGGTCTTGGTCAGCTGGCGGAGGGTCAGCAGCACGGGGCGAGCTCCGGTGGACAGGGCGGCGGGGGGGGGGGG
>NZ_JBSRTQ010000206.1:0-5804 GCF_055129145.1 Albimonas sp.
AAAAGGCCCGCGATGCCTTCGCGCGTCGCCGCGCACACGCCCCGCTCGGTGATCAGCGCCGTCACCAGCCGCGCCGGGGTCACGTCGAAGGCGGGGTTCGCGCCCTCCGTCCCTTCCGGCGTCAGCCGCACCTCCGCCACCGCGCCCGCCGCCGTCATCCCCGCCAGATGCGTCACCTCGCGGCCCGAGCGTTCCTCGATGGGAATGTCGAACCCGTCCTCGACCGAGAAATCCAGCGTCGGGCTCGGCAGCGCCACATAGAACGGCACCCCGTTGTCCTGCGCCGCCAGCGCCTTCAGATAGGTGCCGATCTTGTTGCAGACGTCGCCCCGCGCCGTGGTGCGGTCGGTGCCCACGATCACCATGTCGACCAAGCCGCGCTGCATCAGATGCCCGCCGGCATTGTCCACGATCACCTTGTGCTTCACGCCGTGCCGCCCCAGCTCCCAGGCCGTCAGAAAGGCGCCCTGGTTGCGGGGCCGGGTCTCGTCCACCCAGACCTCGACCGGGATCCCCGCGTCATGGGCCTTGTAGATCGGCGCCGTCGCCGTGCCCCAGTCCACCGTCGCCAGCCACCCGGCGTTGCAATGGGTCAGGATCCGCACCGGCGCACCGGCCTTCTTCTTCGCCGCCAGCCCCCGCACGATCTCCAGCCCGTGATCGCCGATGGCCGCGTTGATCGCCACATCCTCGTCGCAGAGCGCCGCCGCCTCCGCCCAGGCCGCCTCCGCCCGCGCGCCCGGGGCCAGCGGGCCCAGCCGCGCCTTCATCCGCTCCAGCGCCCAATGCAGGTTCACCGCCGTCGGCCGCGTCGCGAGCAGCGTCGCGCAGGCCGAGGCGAGGGCCGCGTCCGAGCCGTCGACCCGCATCGCCATCGCCACGCCGTAAGCCGCCGTCGCCCCGATCAGCGGCGCGCCGCGCACCTGCATCACCCGGATCGCATGGGCGGCGGGCGCGAGCCCGTCCAGCCGGAGGATCTCGAACCGGTGCGGGAACAGGGTCTGGTCGAGGATCTCCACCCCGCGCCCGTCGGCGGCGGGCCAAATGGTGCGGAACGGCACGCCGTCGATCTTCATGGCTCGGGTCTCCTGCGCAGGTCGGGGGCAAGTCAGCCGCGACCCTACCCCGCCCATCCGCCCGGGCCAACCGCGCCGGGGGGCTTCCGCCCTGCCGCCCCCGCCCCTAGATCAATGCCTATGGAGAAACCGCAGATCCTCGCCGACGCCGCCACCGCGCCCTTCGAAACGCGCGAGCGCTGCGTGATCCGCGAGCTGCTGAACCATGCCGCCGACCCTGACGCCTCCCTCGCCGAAGCCCGCGTCCCCCCCGGGGTCGTGACCGAGCTGCACGCCCTCGACGTGGCCGAGCGCTACATCGTCACCGGAGGCGCCGGAGAGATCGAGCTCGCCGGCCGATGGACCCCGATCCGGGCCGGAGACGTCGCCCTGATCCCCGCCGGCACGCCGCAGCGCGCCCGCAATCACGGTCCGGGCGACCTGGTGTTCCTGTGCCTCTGCACCCCCCGCTTCACCGCGGAGGGATATTCGCCCCTGGGGGCGGAGGACCGGGCCTCGCCCGAATCCCGGCCAGCTTCATCCCGGCCAGCTTCGTCGCGCTAGATCCGCTCGCCTTCCGGCATCCGGCCCGCATCGCCCGCGTCGCCGGGCAGCACCGCCGAGGCCCCGCGCCCGTCGATCCGAAGAAGCAAACGCATCGCGCCTTCCGGGGCCCCGTCCAATTGGACCTCGATCCGCCCGGTCTCGCCCGACGGCGGAACATGGGCGGCGTAGCGGGCGAAAGGCAGGCCGATGGCCGCGATCAGGCTCAGCGCCAGGGTCAGCCCCGCCACCGCCGTTCCGGACCGCGTCTTCACCGGCAGCGGCCGGCGCAGCCGCGATCCACCATCATGGCTCCGGCTCCCGCCGATCTTCTTCCCGTCGTTCGTCATGACGCTCTCCTCCTTGTTCATCGCCCGCGGGGGGCGCCGCCGGGGCGGCTCCGCATCGGGCGGGGGGGCTTCCGACACCCAAGCAGTCTGCGCTAGACACGGGCGGAACGAGGGCGCATCGGCGCCGATCGCGCGGAATTGATGGCAGGAACCCGGCGTTTGACACAGCACAACACGGCCGTCCCGATCCCCGAGCCCGAAATCGACCCCAAGGCCGAGGCGATGGCCGAGGACATCGCCGCCCGCCTCGCCGCCGGCGACCGCCGGGCGCTGGCGCGGGGAATCACCCTGATCGAGTCGACCCGGGCCGATCACCGCCGCGCCGCCGCGGCCCTGGTCCGCCGGCTGCACGCCGCCCCCCGCGACGCGGTGCGCCTCGGCCTCTCGGGCACGCCGGGCGTCGGCAAATCCACCTTCATCGAAAGCTTCGGGGTCCGCCTCGCCGATCAGGGCCACCGCATCGCGGTGCTCGCCGTCGATCCGTCCAGCTCGCGCAACGGCGGCTCCATCCTCGGCGACAAGACGAGGATGGAGCATCTTTCGCGTCACCCCAACGCCTTCATCCGGCCCTCCCCTTCCGGCGCGACGCTCGGCGGCGTCGCCCGGCGCACGCGCGAGGCCATCCTGCTCTGCGAGGCGGCCGGCTTCGATCTGGTGATCGTGGAGACGGTCGGCGTCGGCCAGTCCGAGACCATGGTCGCCGACATGACCGACATCTTCCTGCTGCTGCTGGCCCCCGCCGGCGGCGACGAGCTGCAAGGGGTCAAGCGCGGGATCATGGAGATCTGCGACATGATCCTGATCAACAAGGCCGACGGCGACCTCAAGGCCACCGCCCAGCGCACCCGCGCCGATTACGCCGGCGCCCTGCATCTGCTGCGCAAACGCGGCCAGGACCCCGAGGGCTTCCCGAAGGCGCTGACGGTCTCGGCGCTGGAGGAGGACGGGCTGGAGAAGGCGTGGGAGGAGATCTCCGCCCTCGACGCCTATCGCCGCGAAAACGGCATCCGCGAGATGAAACGCCGCCAGCAAGCGGTGACCTGGTTCCGCTCGGAAGTCGAGGAACGCCTCCTGCGCCGCTTCCGCCGCACGCCCGAGGTCGCCGCGATCTGGCCCAGGCTGGAGGAGGCGGTGGGGGACGGCGACACCCCCCCCCAGATCGCCGCCGCCCAGGCGCTGGCCGCCTTCGGCCTGACCGGCGAGGAGCTCTAGGCCCCCTCAGCCCAGCAGGATGTCGAGGCTCAGCCCCTCGCCGTCGGCGGTATGGATCTCGACCAGCCCGCCGCTGACGCCGAGGCTCAGAAGCGCGCCATACTCGGTCTCCTCATAGGCCGCGGTCAGGCCGATCAGGCGGATCCGGTCGAGCCCGGTCTCGAAATCGGCGATCACGTCGAGGCCGGCGGCGTCGGCGTTGCGGAACACGAAGAGGTCGGCGCCCTCGCCCCCGGTCAGCCGGTCGTTCCCGGCCCCGGCCCGCAGCAGGTCGTCGCCGCGCCCGCCGTCCAGCATGTCGTTCCCAGCCCCGCCGACCAGCCGGTCCGCGCCGTTCCCGCCCTTGAGGTCATCCGCCCCGGCCCCGCCCTTCAGCCGGTCGTCGCCGCCGCCGCCGCGCAGCGCGTCGACGTCGCCGCCCCCCGCCATCCGGTCCGCGCCCCGGCCGCCGACGAGCGTGTCGATCCCCGCGCCGCCGCGCATCCGGTCGTCCCCGGTCCCGCCGAACAGGTCGTCATGCCCGGCCCCGCCGCGCAGCACGTCGTCGCCCCGCGCCCCGATCAGCCGGTCGTTCGCGCCCCGGCCCGAGAGGACGTTGTCGATGTTGTTGCCGCGCAGCACGTCGTCGCCGGCCCCCCCCGTCGCGGCCTCGATCTCCACATTGTAGGCGATGGTGAAGCCGCCCCGCGCCGGCTCCGCCTGGCTGAGGAACCCAGCCCCGCCGGGATTGTCGGTCAGCGTCGCCGCCCGCAGGTCGATCAGCGCCGGCCGGATCCCGTTGTAGCGGATCTCGTCCGCGCCGCCGGTGTCCCAGATCGTCTCCCAATAGGTCCCGCGCTGGTTCTTGTCGGGCAGCACATAGACGTCGTCGCCCGAGGCGGTGGTCAGGTTCGCGCCGTATTTCATCTGCAGCGCCGCGATGTCGATCGCCCCCGGACCCGACTGGTGGCCATAGGTCCAGAACCGGTAGGTGGTCGCCCCTTCGCCGGTGGTCAGGCCGCTGTTGTAGCTCATCGCCGTGTAGACCGCCTGGTTCAGCGCCCAGGTCCCGATGTCGCTTTCGTCCGCCACCCCGTCCATCACCTCGGACCCGCCGCCATCGTCATGCGGATGGGCGAGCCCGAGCCCGTGGCCGAATTCGTGGATGATCGTGAAGAAGGCATAGCCGCCCTTCTCGAGCGTCGAGCCCTGCTGGCGCTTCGAATCCCACCCCACGCCCAGGGCGTTGAAGCTGCCGAGCCCGGCCTGATCCTCGCCCGGCGGGCTCATGAAGCCGAGCAGCGGGTTCTCGCGCTCGGCGAATTTCGACACCTTGAAATCCGCCCGGCGCGCGTCGTTGACCCGCTCGAAGGTCAGGTCGATGACCTCCGAGTATTCCTCCAGCGCCGCCATCACCTGGCCCCGCTCGTAGGCCGTCCAGGCGGTGCGCCCCTCGCCGGCGAGGAACTTGATGCGCACCACGGAATCGGAGACCTGCGCGTCGGAAAGCTGGCTGCCCCAGTCGATCGAGGCCAGTCCCTGGAAGTCGTCGGGGAAATCCTGCAAGGCCATGTCGGGTACGCTCCTCGATACATCGGCTAGGTCGTGGGGCGACCGCGGGAAAAGCCGCGCAAAGCGGGCGGGGCCCGACGGGCCTGCGCGCAGGCCCGTCGCCGGGAGCCCACGAAAACCGCGTGTCCCCGCGCGGCGCAAGCGCTTGCGGCCGCTTCCTCATCCGGTTTGCGCGCGGCGTGGCCTGCGGGCCGCGGTCACGCGAGGTTCATGCCGCCGCCCCGCCTCGCGCCCCCAGCTTCCGGCGCCGATCCCCGTCGCCGCCCAAGGTCGCCGCCCGCCCGCGCCCGCGCGCCATTCGACCGCGGCGTGTTGACGAGGGGGGCGCGACTCGCTATGGGGTGCGCCTCTTATTCCGGCGCGCCGTGCGGGTTCTCCGCACGCCGTGGCCATACGTTGCGAACACCAACCCGAAGGGCGAAAGATATGTCCCGTCGCTGCGAGCTCTCCGGCAAGGGCGTGATGACCGGCCACAATGTGAGCCACTCGAACATCAAGACCAACCGCCGGTTCCTGCCGAACCTGAACGACGTCACGCTGCAGAGCGAGTCGCTGGGGCGGAGCTTCAAGTTCCGCGTCGCCGCCTCCACCCTGCGGACCGTGGATCATCGCGGCGGGCTCGACGCCTACCTCGCGAAGTCTCACGACCGTGAGTTGTCGCCCAAGGCCCTGAAGGTCAAGCGCGAGGTCGAGAAGGCCGCCGTCGCCGTGACCGCCCCCGCCGTGGCCGCCGAGGCCTGAGCCATCCGGCCCGGGCTCGCGCCCTCCGCCGACGCTTTCGACCCGGCCCGCGCACCCCGCGGGCCGGGTTTTTCATGCCGGCCCGCGCCTGCGAGGCTCGCCAGCCCGGCCGGGGCCGGGTAGAAGCCGGGGCATGACCGGGCTTCTCCTCCGCGCGCTGCTGATCGGCCTGCTGTCCCTGCAGACCGTGGCCCTGCGCGCCGCGCCGATGACGCCGCCCGCCGCGGCGGGGGCCTGGGCCGTCCCGCTCTGCGGCGGCGGTTTCGGTCTGGTCGCGGACGGGACCCGGGCGCCGGCCCGCTCGCATCCCGATTGCCTCGACTGCTGCCTCGCCGCGCTCGACCGCGCGCCC
>NZ_JBSRTQ010000207.1:0-5698 GCF_055129145.1 Albimonas sp.
CGAGGGCGTCGCCGGTTGCGCCGTCGCCGGCACGCCACGGGCGGCGCTTGGGTCAGGCGTCGACCGAGAGGCTCGCGAAGGGGGCGAGGATCGCTTCGACCAGCGCGGGGTCGTCGAAGGCGTGGACCAGGCGGACCGCGTCGGGCGAGAGGCGCGCGAGGGTGGGGCGGAGCGCGGCGAGCGCGGCGTCGGCCTCCGCGGTCCGGCCCAAAGCGGTCAGGCAGGCGAGGCGCAGCAGCCGCGTATGCGACCAGTCGGGGCGGGCGGCGAGCGCCCGGTCGCAGAACGCCAGCGCCCCGGCATGGTCGCCCAGCGCGAAACGGGCGAGCGCCGGGACCCGCAGCCAATGCGCGGCCTCGGCCGCCCCCGGCGCGGTGGCGAGCGCGCGGGCGGCCCAGGCCTCGGCCTCCTCCGCGTCGCCGGCGAGCGCCAGCAGCCGCCCCATCTCGCCCAGCGCCGGCGCGAAGCCGGGGGCGAGGGAGAGGGCGCGCAGCTGATGGGCGCGGGCGGCGGCGGGATCCTCCATCAACGCCGCGGCGATGCCGAGCGCGTGCTGGGCCCAGGGGTCGCCGGGGGCGCGGCGCAGGGCGCGAAGCGCGAGCTCCCGCCCGCGGAACAGCGCCTCGCGCGGGGCGTTGGAGCGGCCGGACCAGCCTTCCTCCAGGTGGCTGAAGGCGAGGACCACCAGCTCGGCCGCGTCGGCGTCGCCGCTGCGGGCGAGCGGCTCCAGCAGATCCCGGGCCTGGGCCACGGCCTCGGGCCCGCCCTGGAGGACGAGGCCGCGGGCGCGCATCAGCCGGGTCCAGGAGGCGGTCGAAGGCAGGACACCGGTCGCGTCGGGGGAGGGACGCAGGGCGTCGGCCTCTGCGCGGGGCAGGGCGAGGGCGATCGCGGTCTCCGCCTCCAGCAGGTCGGAGGCGAGGGCGCCGGCCAGCATCCGGCCGAGACCCGCGGCGCGGCCGATCTCGCCGCCCTCGGGCCAGTCGAGGCGGCGCGCGGCGATGGCCGCGGCGTCGCCGGCGCGGGCCGCGGTGACGATCTCGGCGCTCGCGTCCGGGCCGGCCTCGGCCCGCAGGGTCACGGCGTAGTCGGCGGCCCGGGTCAGATCGGCGAGCCCGATGCCGGCGGCCTGCAGCGCGGCGGGGCCCTGCACGCGCATCCAGCCGATCTGGGCGAACTGGGCGATGGCGGCGTCGGCGACGGCCTCGGCCAGCGCGAGGGAGGCGGGGTCGGCGCCGTAGGGCACGATGGCCACCAGCGGGCGCGGGTCAGGGGCGAGCGCGCGGGTGGGGGCAGGGCGCATCCGGGGGAGGGCGGCCTTGGCGCGCGCGGATTTTTCGCGCTCGGGCGCGGCGTGGGCCGGCCTGGGCCGGCGGGCGGGGATCAGCGCGTCGAGATCGGTTTCGGGCGCTTCGCCGAGTTCGGTCCGGAAGATCGCGCGGCAGGCGTCGGCCTGCCGCTGGGCCTGGGGCAGGCGCCCCCCCGCCACGTGGATGCGGATCAGGGCGGCGTGCACGTCCTCCTGCAACGGGTCGATGTCGAGCAGCTTTCGCGCCGCGGTCGCCGCCCGGTCGAGCCGCCCGGCGCTTTCGTCCAGCAGCATCAGGCGCAGGAGGCCGTCGGAGACCTGGGCCTCGAGATTGGAGTTGCGTACCGAGACCCAGTCCTGGAACGGCGCCTCGGCCACCGAGAGCGGGGCCAGCAGCGCGCCGCCATAGCTGTCGAGCAGGGCGGAAAGGCCGACGGTGTCGCGCGCGGCGCAGGCGGCTTCGACCCGCGCCACATCGGTGATCACCGCATGGGGGCGCAGCGCGATCTGGCCGCCCGGCGTCTCCACCGCCGCGTCGAACAGGGACCCCATGGCGCGCTTCATCCGCCGCAGCTCCTGGCGCAGCGAGGCGCGTCCCTGGTCGGGGGAGCCCTGGGACCAGAGCAGGTCGACGAGCACGTCGCGGGTGACGGTGGCGCCGGGCTGCTGCGCCACGAAGGCCAGCAGCGCCATGCCCTTGGCCCCGAGCGTGGTCAGCGCCGCGCCGTCCGGCACGCGGGCCAGCGCCGCGCCGAGCATCCGCAGTTCCAGCACCGCCTTCGGACTTCCGCCGTCGCCACCCAAGCCGCCTGATCCCCATGCCGCATCGCGCATCATCGCATCATCCGGCTGCGCCGGCCGGGGCCGCGCGCGCCTCATCTGGCCGGCCCGGCCGGCATCTCCTATATGAAATGCAACGCCGGTGCGCGGACAGCGTCCCGGCTGCGACATTCCGCGTCGCGCGCCGGCTTGGCAAGGCCGGACCGCGACCGCCCAGCCATCCATGTCCCATCCGCCCCCCGAGAGGAGCCTCCATGACCGAGATCGCCACGACCGGGACCCAGCCGCTCGACGCGCCCTGGCACGAGGCCTACGGCCTGCCGCCCTTCGGGATCGCGACGCCCGAAGCCATCCGCGCGGCCTTCGACCGGGCGCTGGCGGCGAACCTGGCCGAGATCGCCGCGATCCGCGACGCGCCCGCCGCTCCCGATTTTTTGAACACGGTGGCGGCGCTGGAGAGCGCGGGGCGCGGGCTCGGCCGGGTGGCGACGGTGTTCTATACGCTCGCCTCGACCCATTCCGACGACGCGCTGCGGGCGATCGAGCGCGAAATGGCCCCCCGCCTCGCCCGTCATTCGGCGGCGGTGTGGATGGATCCGGCGCTGGCCGCCCGGGTGGACGCGGTCCCGTCCGACGGGCTCGACCCCGAGCAGGCGAGGGTGCTGGAGCTGCTGCTGCGGGCGTTCGAGCGCTCCGGCGCGCGGCTCGCGCCCGAGGGGCGGGCGCGGATGGCGGAGATCATGGAGGAGCTTTCCAAGCTCTCCACCGCCTTCGCCCAGAACGTGCTGGCCGACGAAAGCGCCTGGACGCTGCCGCTCGACGCCGAGGATATCGCCGATCTGCCTGAGAGCCTGGTGGCGTCCGCCGCCCGCGCCGCCGCCGACCGCGGGGCGACGGGGCATGCGGTGACGCTGGCGCGGTCTTCGGTCGAGCCGTTCCTGAAGCTCTGCCCGCGCCGCGACCTGCGCGAGAAGGCCTGGCGGGCCTGGACCGCGCGCGGGGCCAATGGCGGCGACCATGACAACCGCGAGATCATCGCCCGCATCGTGGCGCTGAGGATCGAACGCGCGAACCTGCTCGGCTACCCCACCTTCGCGGACTTCAAGCTCGCCCCCGAAATGGCCAAGACGCCGGACGCCGTGCGCGACCTGCTGATGCGGGTTTGGACTCCCGCCAAGCTGAAGGCCGAGGCGGAGGCGGCGCGGCTGCTGTCGGAAGCCAAGGCCTCCGGCGAGGCCGGCGCCAACGACGTGCTGGAGCCGTGGGACTGGCGCTACTGGGCCGAGAAGGTGCGCACCCGCGACCACGCCATCTCCGACGCCGAGCTGAAGCCGTATTTCCCGCTGGAGAACATGATCGAGGCCGCCTTCGACTGCGCCCATCGCCTGTTCGGGCTGGAGTTCAAGGAGGTCGAGGGCCTGGTCCTGCATCACCCCGACGCCCGCGCCTGGGAGGTGACCAAGGGCGGCCAGCCGGTCGCGCTCTTCATCGGGGACTATTTCGCCCGGTCCTCCAAGCGCTCCGGCGCGTGGATGAGCCAGATGGTGAGCCAGGAGAATTTCGACCCGGAGGTCGGCGCGGTGCGTCCGGTGATCCTAAACGTCATGAATTTCGCGCAAGGCGCGGGGCGCGGCGACACGCTGCTCAGCTTCGACGATGCGCGCACGCTGTTCCACGAATTCGGCCACGCCCTGCACGGGATGATGTCGGATGTGCGCTATCCCTCGCTCGCCGGAACCTCGGTGGCGCGGGACTTCGTGGAGCTGCCCTCCCAGCTTTACGAGCACTGGCTGGAAGCGCCCGAAGTGCTGACCGCGCATGCCCGTCACTACAAGACCAACGCGCCGATCCCGCTGGAGCTGATGGAGCGGATGCTGGCCGCCCGCAACTTCGGGCAGGGGTTTTCGACGGCCGAATATCTCGGCTCGGCGCTGACCGATCATGAGATGCACCGGCTGACCGACGCGGAGGGGTTCGACGCGGTGATGTTCGAGGCGGATCTGCTGGCGCGCATCGGCATGCCCCATGCGATCCGGGCGCGCCATTCGGCCCCGCATTTCCTGCATGTGTTCTCGGGCGACGGCTATTCGGCCGGGTATTACAGCTACATGTGGTCCGAGGTGATGGACGCCGACGCCTTCGCGGCCTTCGAGGAGGCGGGCAGCCCCTTCGATCCGGAGGTGGCGGCGCGGCTGGCCCGGCACATCCTTTCGGCGGGCGGACGCGAGGATCCGATGCAGGCCTGGCTGGGGTTCCGCGGGCGCGAGCCCGATCCGCAGGCGCTGCTGCGCGGACGCGGGCTGGATGTGGCCGCCTGAGCCGACGGCGGGCCGCCCCCGGCGGGGCGGCCCGCACCGGGCTGTTTCAGTTTTAACTATTTCTCAAGCGATTTTCCCTGCGTGGAGCGGGCTGGAATCGCTCCAGGTCTCGTGTTTCGTCGTTTGATAGTTTCCCGAAACCATTCAAATCCCGCCCCTGCGGCGCCGGAACAGCGGGATCAGCAGCAAGGCCCCCAGCGCCGGCAGACAGGCGGCGGCGAGCAGGGTGACTTCCGGCCCCGCCAGCGCCCGGATCCCGGCGCCGAGCGCCGGGGCCGCCGCCATGCCGAGCATGAGGAAGAGGGCGACCGCGCCCGACACGGCGCCGAAATCCTCCGTCCCCGCCGCCTCCATCAGCGTGGCCGGGCGCAAAATGGTCATCGACCCCACCGCGCCGCCCTGCAGGAACACGAAGCCCGCCGCGGCCCAGGGTCCGGCGGCGACGAAGATCAGCGCGGCGGCGGCGCAGGCCAGCATGGTCAGCGAGATGCAGGACAACGCCGCCGCCGGCCAGCGGGCGGGGGCCACGGTCAGCGCGATGCGCGCCACCACCTGCATCGGCCCCATGGCCGAGGCCGCGGCGATCGCCACCGCGGCCGAGGCGCCCAGATCCGTCATCAGCGGCAGCACGTTGGAGGCGACCAGCCCGTGGCAGAGCGAGGCGCCCGCGAACGCCGTCGCCACCCGCGCCACGCCGGGCCGCTTGAGCGCTTCGAGGAACCCCGGGCCGCGGCGGCGGGGACCGGGGGCGCGGGGCGGGGCCTCGGCCTCGGCCATCCGCGCGCCCATCGCCAGCAGGGGGGCCGCGACCAGCCCGGCCAGCGCCGCCATGCCGAGCGTCGCGCCGCGCCAGCCGAAGGCGGCGTCGAGCGCCGAGACCAGCGGGAAGGCGACCAGCGTCGCGAAGCCCGCGACCAGCGTCACCGCGGTGATCGCCTTGCGGGCCCCCATGCCGCGGGCGCGGGTCAGCAGGGCGAAGCAGGGCTCGTAGAGGCAGAAGGACGAGGCCGCCCCGATCAGCGTCCAGAGCGCGTAGAAACTCCAAAGGCTCTCGACCTGGCTGACGCCGGCGAGCCCGCCCGCGCCGATCAGCGCGCCGAGCGGCATCATCCAGGGCGCCCGCCCCCGGTCGATCCATGCGCCGGACGCCGGAGCGCAGAGCGCGGTGGCGGCGAGGCAGAGGCTGAGGCCCAAAGCGGGCGAAGGCCCCTGGCCGGCAAAGGCGTCCTCATAGCGGGCGAGCTGGGCGGGGAAGGTGTAGAACAGCGCCGACCAGCCGGCGATCTGCCCG
>NZ_JBSRTQ010000208.1:0-5732 GCF_055129145.1 Albimonas sp.
GCTCTTCCGATCTGGCGTGCGCCCGGCGCGGCGGAGCTGTCGGCGGGTCGCGCGGCGTTCGACGGGCTTTATGCGGAGTTCCGCGCGGCGAACGGGCTGGCGCGGGTGGCGCGCGATCCGGCGCTGGAGGCGGCGGCCCAGGCCCAAGCGATGACGCTGGCCGGTCAGGGGCTGATCGACCATGTCGGCCATGACGGCTCCACCGTCGGCGACCGGGCGCATCGGGCGGGCTATGCGTGGTGCTGGGTTTCCGAGAACCTGACGCTGAACTGGCGCGGGGCGGCGGCGGTGCTGGGCGCTTGGCGCGACAGCCCGGGGCACCACGCCAATCTCGTCTCCGCGCAGGCCGCGGATTACGGCGTCGGCTTCGCCTATGTGGTTTCGGGCGCCTTTCAGGGCGCCCCGGTCTGGGTCTGGGTCGCCGGCCGCCGCTGCGCCTGACATTGCATAAAAAAAGCGGCCCCCCCTCGGGAAGGGAGGACCGCCCGGCCCGCGGCGGAGCGGGGAGGAGACCGAGGTCAGCCGCAGGCCGTCACGGCGCGTTTGGTCAGGACGCCGATCAGATGCGCCCGGTAGGCGGGCGTTCCGTGGATGTCGGCGATCAGGTCCTCGGCGGGGAAGGCGAGCCCGTCGAGCGACCCGGCCGAGAAGCCGGAGGCGAGCGCCGTCTCCGCCGCCGGCCAGCGCGACACGCCGCCTTCGCAGGCCCCGGTGATCGCGACGCCGACCCGGCCCCCGGCGAAGCGGGCGACGAAGACGCCGACCAGCGCGAAGCGCGACGCGGGCTGTTCGAACTTCTGGTAGTTCGCCGCCGCTGGGATCGGAAAATCGACGCGGGTGACCAGCTCGCCTTCCTCCAGCGCCGTCTCGAACATCCCGGTGAAGAAATCGTCGGCCTTCACCGCCCGCCCGGCGGAGGTGTGGATCGTCGCCCCCATCGCCAGCGCGGCCGAGGGATAGCAGGCCGCCGGATCGTTGTTGGCGATGGAGCCGCCCATGGTGCCGCGGTTGCGCACGGCGGGGTCGCCGATATGCCCGGCCAGATCGGCCAGCGCCGGGATCGCGCCGCGCACCACGTCGGAGCCCGCCACATCCGCATGACGGGTCGCAGCCCCGATGGCGAGCACGTCGCCCATCCGCTCGATCCCGGTGATCTCCGCCAGCCCCGACAGATCCACCAGCACCGAGGGCGAGGCCAGCCGCGCCTTCAGCGTCGGGATCAGGGTCTGGCCGCCGGATATGGCCTGCGCGTCCGCGCCCTTCATCGCCTCGACGGCCTCGGCGAGGCTCTTGGGGCGGAGATATTCGAAATTATACATCTTTTTGCTCCCTGTGGGGCCGAGGGGCGGGCGCCGGGTCCCGGCGCCCGCCGCGCCTCATTCCGCGGCCATCGCCGGCTTGGCCGCATCGATGGCGGCCCAGACCCGGGCCGGCGTCAGCGGCATGTCGATATGCGCGATCCCGTGATCGGCGAGCGCGTCGAGCACCGCGTTGACCAGCGCCGGCGGCGACCCGATGGCCCCGGCCTCCCCGCAGCCCTTCACCCCCAGCGGGTTGTGGGTGCAGGGCGTGCAGGCGGAGTTGTCGACCGTGAAGCTCGGCAGATCCATCGCCAGCGGCATGGCGTAGTCCATGAAGCTCGCGGTGATCAGCTGGCCCTGGTCGTCGTAGACGCAGCCCTCCATCAACGCCTGGCCGATGCCCTGGGCGAGGCCGCCATGGACCTGACCCTCGACGATCATCGGGTTGACCACGTTGCCGAAATCGTCGGCGGCGAAGAAGGCCAGCACGGCGACCTTGCCGGTGTCGGGATCGACCTCGACCTCGCAGACATAGGCGCCCGAGGGATAGGTGAAGTTGGCGGGATCGTAGAACGACGTCTCCTCCAGCCCCGGCTCCAGCGTCTCGATCGGGTATTTGTGGGGGACGTAGGCGGCGAGGCAGACCTCCCCCCAGGCCACCGAGCGGTCGGTGCCCTGGACCGAGAACTGGCCGTTCTCGAATTTTATATCCGTCTCGGACGCCTCGAGCAGATGGGCCGCGATCTTCTTGGCCTTGGCGATGATCTTGTCGACCGATTTCACGATGGCCGAGCCGCCGACGGCGAGCGACCGCGAGCCATAGGTGCCCATGCCGAAGGGCACCCGGTTGGTGTCGCCATGCACGATGTCGATGCTGTCCTCGGGCACGCCGATCATGTCGGCGACCACCTGGGCGAAGGTGGTTTCATGCCCTTGCCCATGGGAATGCGAGCCGGTGAAGACCGAGATCGAACCGGTGGGGTTCACCCGCACCGTCGCCGCCTCATAGAGCCCCGCGCGGGCCCCGAGCGCGCCGACCAGGGAGGACGGCGCGATCCCGCAAGCCTCGATGTAATGCGCGAGCCCGAAGCCGCGCAGTTTTCCGCGCGACGCGCTCTCGGCCTTGCGGGCGGGGAAGCCGGCGCGGTCGGAGGCCGCCAGCACCTTGTCGAGGGTCGCGTGGTAGTCGCCGGAGTCGTAGGCGACCGCGACGGGCGTCTGATAGGGGAACTGGGTGATGAAGTTGCGCCGCCGCAGCTCCGCCGGGTCGATCCCCATTTCGCGCGCCGCCTTGTCGACGGTGCGCTCCAGCAGGAAGGTCGCCTCGGGACGGCCGGCGCCGCGATAGGCGTCGACCGGCACGGTGTTGGTGAAGACCGCCCGCACGTTGGTGAAGATCAGGGGCGTCTTGTAGTTGCCCGCCAGCAGCGTGCCATGCAGCCAGGTCGGCACGCAGGGCGCGAAGGTCGAGAGATACGCTCCCATATTGGCCAGCGTGGTCGAACGCAGCGCGAGGAAATGGCCCTCCGCATCCAGCGCCAGCTCCACTTTGGTCACGTGATCGCGGCCATGGGCGTCGGACATGAACGCCTCCGACCGGTCCGACGTCCATTTCACCGGGCGCCCCACCGCCTTGGCCGCGAAGGTCACGAAGGCCTCCTCGGCGTAGTGGAATATCTTGGAGCCGAAGCCCCCGCCCACATCCGGGGCCACCACCCGCAGCTTGTGCTCGGGGATGCCCAGCACGAAGGCGCCCATCAGCAGGCGGATGACATGGGGGTTCTGCGAGGTGGTCCACAGCGTGTGCTGGTCGTCGCTGTCGTCATATTCGCCGATGGCGCAGCGCGGCTCCATCGGGTTGGCGACCAGGCGGTTGTTGGTGAGCTCCAGCACCGTGACGTGGTGGGCGTTGCGGATCGCCTGATCGACCGCGTCCTTGCTCTCGGCCGGGAAGTCCCAGTCGTAGCAGATGTTGTCGGGCGCCTCGTCATGCACCGACTGGCCGCCGGAGACGGCGGCGCGCAGGTTCACCACCGCCGGCAGCTCGGAGATGTCGAGCGTCACCAGCTCGGCCGCGTCGCGGGCCTGGGCGCGGGTTTCGGCGACGATGGCGACGATCGGGTCGCCCACATGGCGGACGCGGCCGTCGGCGAGGATCGGGTGCTTGGGCTCCTTCATCGGCTGGCCGTGCCTGTCGGTGATCTGCCAGCCGCAGGGCACGCCGCCGACCGCCTCGAAATCCTTCGCGGTGAAGATCCGGATCACCCCCGGCGCGGCCTCCGCCGCCGCGGTGTCGATGCCGTTGATCGTGCCATGCGCCACGTCCGAGCGCAGGAAGTGCACATAGGCCTGCCCGGCCTTGTTCATGTCGTCCACATAGCGGCCCTTGCCGGTCAGGAACCGCTTGTCCTCGCGCCGCTTCGAGCTGGCGCCGATGCCGAAATCCTTGGCCATGTTCCGCGCTCCCTTATTCGGCGGCGAGGGGCTGCTCGCTGCGCAGCGTTTCCGCTGCGGCGAGGGCCGCCTTCACGATGTTGTGGTAGCCGGTGCAGCGGCAGATGTTGCCCTTGAGCCATTCGCGCACCTCCGGTTCGGAGGGGGAGGCGTTGACCCGCAAAAGGTCGGTGATCGACATCACCATGCCCGGCGTGCAGAAGCCGCATTGCAGGCCGTGATGCTCCTGGAACGCCGCCTGGACCACGCTCATGGTCCCGTCGCGCGCCGCCACGCCCTCGATGGTGGTGACGGTCGCGCCGTCGGCGGCGGCGGCGAGCATGGTGCAGCTCTTCACGCTTTCGCCGTTCACATGCACCAGGCAGGCGCCGCATTGCGAGGTGTCGCAGCCGACATGGGCGCCGGTGAGGCCGAGGTCTTCGCGCAGCAGCTGCACGAGCAGGGTGCGCCCCTCGACCTGCTTGGTCACGGTTTTTCCGTTGACGGTCAGTGTGATGCCGGGCATCCGAAATGTCCTCCCCTGGCGTTTCGCTTGGTGGTCGACGCCTCCGCCCCCCTCCCGAAAGGGCGTCGGCCGGGGGATCGGGGTCGCGTCCCGATCCGGCCCGTCGTTGCGGAGGCTCCGCCGGCCCCCGTCGTCTCATGCGCCCTCCGCGGCGCGATCCCTCTCTGCGCCAGGCCAGCCTTGCACGACGCGCCCCGGTTTTCTTGCGCGCAGCCGCGCCGCGGGCCCGGCGCCATCGGCATGTAGGGGCGCCGCCCTCGCGGCAGAGGTGAACCAGACTAGGGAGGGCCGCGTTCGGCGCGCCATCCGACCAAAGTCGAAGATGGGCGGGGAGGACGGAGGTGCGGGCGGCGAGACAACCCCCCGAGATGACGGTGATCGTGCATCCGACCGCCGTGAACGAGGTCCGCGATGCAACCGAGGCGTTTGCCGGGCGCGGGGGCGATGTCGTGCGCCCGCCCCCGGACGGGGCCCGGCCCTCGCATTCGCGCTCGCGCTTGACGCGAGCGCGGCATATTCTGGTCCCACCCAGAAGAACGGTCACCGTCATCCAGGGGAGGCAACCGGCCATGATCACGGTCCGGGACAGGGCGATGCGCCCGCCGCGCGACGACGCGGCGGAGGTGTTTCATTCCGACGACATCCGCTCGGGCGCCGCCCCGCCGACCCATCCCGCCGCCGGCTTCGCCCGCGCGCTGGTCGTCGACGACCATCCGCTGTTCTGCGAGGCGCTGAGCCTGATGCTGCGCGAGATGGGCGTGGCCGAGATCGCCGCCGCCGACCGGCTCTGCGCCGCGGTGCGCGTGCTGGAGGCCGGCGGCGCCCCCGATATCGTGCTGCTCGACCTCGGCCTTCCGGACGTCGACGGACTCGACGGGCTGATCCGGCTGAAGCGCATGGTCGGCGCAACCCCGATCGTGGTGATCTCGTCGATGGAGGAGCCCCGCATCGTCGCCTCGGTCCTGCGCGCCGGGGCCGTGGGCTTCGTGCCCAAGCAGTCGCCCCGCGACGCCTTCGCCCGCGCCTTCGCCGCGATCCGCGCCGGCGCCGTGTTCCGCCCCGACGGCTTCGTGGCGGTGGAGGGCGACGGGCCCGACGGCGACGCCGAAGCCGCCATCGACCGGCTGGCGCTGCTCACCCCCCGGCAGGCCCGGATCCTCGAGGCGGTATGCGTGGGCAAGCTGAACAAGCAGATCGCCCATGACCTCGATATCGCCGAAACCACGGTGAAGGCGCATGTCACCGCCATCCTGCGCAAGCTCGGCGTGCGTTCGCGCACCCAGGCGGTGCTGATCGCGCAGAACGCCCGCTACCGAAACATCTTGCGCGATGCGTCCGGCGTCTCCTAGCCTCTCCCCCAAGCCGAGGGGCCGCCAGAGTCCCCAACCGGGGAGAACGCCGTTGGACGGCCAGGAGAACGGGCGGGCGCCGCGCGCAGCCGGGCTCGATCCGCGCATTTCCGGCTTCATGGC
>NZ_JBSRTQ010000209.1:0-5714 GCF_055129145.1 Albimonas sp.
GGTTCGCACCCGCCCTACATTCGCGTCGCCCGCGCGCCAAACCGCGTAGGGCGGGTGCGAACCCGCCGCGCCCTCACCCCTCGCGGATCCGGTCGAGCACGGGGCGCAGATAGGCGAGGAACTTCTCGGGATTCTCGGACATCGGGAAATGGCCCAGCTCCGCCATTTCCGTCATCCCGATCCCGAGCCGCGCCGCCAGATCGCGCGTATCCGCCGGCGTGCAGGAATAATCGTAATCGCCGGTCAGCAGATGGATCGGGCATTTCGAAACATCGATCTCGGCGACCTGCCCCGAGATATCCCCGTCCACCTTGTAGAACCACATGTCGCCTTTGAAGACGCCCGGGCCGCCCTGCATGTAGTGCCAGCGGGTCTCGTCCCGCTCGGCCTCCGGGCTCTGGGGCGCCATCAGGCCGTAGGCGACGGCGCCGCAGACCTCTCCGCCATGCACGTCGGGGCGGTGCAGCCAGCCGGTGTCGTAATAGGGCGCGACATGGTCCGAGCTCTGCAACCCGATCAGCGCCCGGAACCGCTCGGGATGCCGATGCGCCAGATGCAGCACGATCCGCCCGCCGATCGAGCAGCCCATGACCACCGGCCGCTCCAGCTCCAGCGCGTCGCAGACCGCGAGGATCTGGTCCACATAGCCCTCGGACGTCAGCGCGTAGTCGTCATCCACCGTGCCCGGCGCCGGCGAGGATTTGCCGTGGCGCGGCATGTCGAAGGCGATGACCCGGTAATGCGCGGTGACCTCCGGATCGTTGAGCACGCCGCGATATTGCCGCCCGTCGGCCCCGGCGGTGTGCAGGCAGACCAGCGGAATGCCCTGCCCCGCCTCCTCCCAATAGACCCGATGGGTCCGCCCGCCGATCTCCATATGCCCGTAACGCCCGGCGATGGGTTCGACATGCAGGCTCATGCGACGGCCTCCGGGGCGGGGCGCAGACTGGCGAGCAGCAGCTTGACGTAGAGCAGGTTGGACATCAGCGGATGCAGGTCGCCTTCGAACCGCATCGCGCCGCGTTTCAGCAGCGCCATGAGGTCATGCGAGCCCGGCGGCGGGACCGCGCGCAGGAACAGGACCCAGTCATCGGCAGGGGCGGAGATCGAAAAGTCCCAGCTCGGCATGACGAAGGGACCCGCCTCGACCAGGATCACCGCGCCGGCGCGGATCGTCACCAGCGTCTCGACGGGGTCGGCCCCCGGCGCGCGCAGAAGCATCCGCGCGTCGAGCGCCCGGCCGCGCCTCGCCAACGCCGTGCCCGGGCCCCCCGTTTCGGCCAATCCTGCGAACATCGCCCGTCCTCCCCGGTTGCGGCCTGCGAATCCTAGCGCCCGCCGCGCCCGCCGCACAGGGACCGGCGGACAGGCGGCCATAACCGGAAGTCAGGCCCGGCGCCGCGCCGCCGCCTCCTCCGCCAGTCCGCGCCGGAAGAACTCCGGCGCCTCGCCGGACGCATCCAGCAGCCAGTCTACGAAGCGCCGCGTCTGCGCCCCCGCCGACGTCATCGTCGGCCACACCACCCAGAACGCCGCCCCCGTCCGCCAGGGCCGATGGAACGGCCGGATCAGCGCGCCGCTCTCCAATTCCTCGGTCAGCAGGTCGAGCTGCCCGACCGCCAGCCCGAACCCCTGCCGCGCGGCGGAATAGGTGAGCAGCGAGGTGTCGAACTCGATCCCCTCGCGCGCATTCACCTCCACCCCCGCCGCCCGCGCCCACCGCTCCCATTCCGAGCGGCGGTAGCGCGAATGCAACAGCTCGCACCGCCCGATATCCTCGAGGCTTTCCAGCCCGCCCATCCGCGCCGCATAGGCGGGCGAGCAGACCACATCCACCACTTCGTCGAACAGCTTTCGCGACCGCGCGTCGCGCCACGCCCCGTGGCCCAGTTGCAGCGCCGCATCCAGATGCGTGCCCCGGAAATCCAGCGGCTCGACCCGCGTATCCAGCCGGATCCGGCAATCGGGATGCTGCGCCGAAAACGTCGCCAGCCGCGGCATCAGCCAGTGATGGGCGAAGGTCGGGTAGATGCGCAGGTTGACGGTGTTGCGGCTCTCGTTCGCGAGAATCCTCGACGTCGCCGTCTCCAGATCGTCGAAAAGCCCGGCGATCTCATGCCCGAAATTGCGCCCGACCTCGGTCAGCTTCACCGAACGCGCCCCCCGCTCGAACAGCTTCACCCCCAGATAATTCTCCAGGATCGCGATCTGCCGGCTGACCGCCACCTGGCTCACCCCCATCTGCTGGGCGGCGGCGGTGAAGGTCTTGTGCCGCGTCGCCACCGCGAAGGCGCGCAGCGGGTTGAGCGGCAGGTTGTTGAGCGGTTGCCCGGCTTGCGCGTTCCGGCGCGAGGTCTGGGGGCGATCATCCATAAGCTGCGGTTTTCCGGGGCTGACATCTGGGGCGTTTCGCCAACTCAGGCTTAGTCTAGCTTGGCCCGTCACCCAAGCCCCCGAGGGGCCGCGACCCCGTTCACCATCCCGCGAGGCCCCATGGATTTCGACCTGAACGAAGAGCAGACCCTGTTCCGCGACGGCGTCGCGCGCCTCGCCCGCGCCACGCTCGCCGAGGGCGCGGCCGACCGCGCCCGCACCGGCGCCTACCCCTGGGACGTGGCCGCGCGGCTGGCCGAGGCCGGCTTGATCGGCATCACGGCGTCGGAGGCCGACGGCGGCCAGGGCGGCGGGCTGATCGACGCGATCCTCGCCCTGCAGGCGGTGGCGGAGGTCTGCCCACGATCGGGCGACGTGGTGCAGGCCGGCAATTTCGGCCCGATCCGCACCTTCTACGAATACGCGACGCCCGACCAGAAAGCCCGCTTCCTGCCCGACCTGCTGGCCGGACGCGCCGCGATTTCGCTGGGCATGACCGAGCCCGAGGCCGGCTCCGCCGCCACCGACATGACCACCTCGGCCCGCGAGGACGGCGACCATTACATCGTCAACGGCACCAAGATCTTCGGCACGCTGTCGGCGGAGGCGAACCTTTTCCTCGTCTATGTCCGCTTCGGGCCGGGGGTGGGGGGCATCGGCTCTCTCCTGATCGAGCGCGGGACCCCGGGCTTCGAGATCGGCCGCCCCTCCGGCTTCATGAACGGCGAGGACTGGTCCCAGCTTTATTTCACCGACGCGCGCGTGCCCAAGACCAACCTGCTGCTCGGCCCGGGCGGGTTCAAGAAGCAGATAGCGGGCTTCAACGTCGAGCGTCTGGGTAACTCCGCCCGTGCCGTGGCGGTGGGACGCCATGCGTTCAACGTGGCCCGGGACCACGCGCTGACCCGTCGGCAGTTCGGCCGCCCGCTCTGCGAATTCCAGGGGCTGCAATGGAAATTCGCCGAGATGGCGGTGAAGCTGGAGGGCGCGCAGCTCCTCCTGATGCGCGCCGCGGCGAAGGCGGCGGGCGGGCTGCCTTCGGCCCAGGACACCGCGATGGCCAAGCTCGCCTGCAACGAGGCCGGGTTCTTCGCGGCCAACGAGGCGTTGCAGGTGATGGGCGGGCTGGGGTTTTCGACCGACTCGACCGTGCAATACTGCGTGCGGCGCACCCGGGGCTGGATGATCGCCGGCGGCTCGACCGAGATCCTCAAGAACCGCATCGCCGAGGGCGTTTTCGGACGCCGCTTCGACCAGCGCCCCGCCGCCGCCCCCGCCGCGCCGCCCGCCGACTGAGCCGCGCCTGATCCCGCTCCGGCGCAAGCCGGGCGGCCGGGCGCGCCGTTATCTTCGCCCCGCGTCCGCCCGCGACCCGACGCGCCACCGGAGGACCGACATGCGCCTGACCCAAGGGCTCGCCCGCGCCGCCGCCGTCAACCCGCGCGGCCGCGCCACCGTCCACCGCGGCGTCGCGCGGACCTGGGAGGAGGTCGCGGCCCGCGTGGCGCGGCTCGCCGCCGGGCTCAGGGGCCTCGGCCTCGAACCCGGCGACCGGGTGGGCGTGCTGGCGCTCAATTCCGACCGGCACCTGGAGACGCTCTTCGCCATCCCCTTCGCCGGCCTCGCCGCCGTGCCGCTCAACTGGCGCCTGACGCCTGAGGAGCTGCGCCTGATCGTCGAGGACAGCGGCGCGCGCGCGGTGGTGACCGACGCGGCCGCCCTGCCGCTCGCCCGCGCCGTCGCGCCCCGGCCCGCCGCCTGGACCCATACCCTGCTGATCGGCGACCACGAGGGCGCCGCGGACCCCGGCGCCGCAGGAGACGCCATCGGCTATGAGGCGCTGATCGCGGCATCCCCGCCGATGCAGGACGCCGGCGCCGGCGGCGCGGACCTCGCCGGGCTCTATTACACCGCCGGCACCACCTCGGCCTCCAAGGGGGTGATGCTGACCCATGACAACCTGGTGACCAACGCGCTGAGCACCGCGCATGCCATGGGCTATGACGACCGCGCCACCTACCTGCATTCCGGGCCGATGTTCCACCAGGCCGACGGCGCCTCGACCTTCGCGCTGACGCTGGCCGCCGGCTGCCACGCCTTCGTCCCCCGCTTCGACCCCGCCGACTGCCTGGCGACCTTGGCGGCCGAACGCGTCACCCACGCCCAGTTCGTGCCGACCATGATCAAGATGCTGCTTGAGCGGCCGGAGATCGCGACGCTCGACCTCTCGGCGCTGCGAACCATCCTCTATGGCGCGAGCCCGATCGAGGACGAGACCCTGCGCCGCGCCCTGACCCTGCTGCCCGGCTGCGGCTTCGTGCATGGCTACGGCATGACCGAGGTGAGCTCGACCGCGACGATCCTCCCCGCCCGCTACGCGGTGCTGGAGGGGGCCGCGGCGGAAAAGCGCCGCTCCTGCGGTCAGGCGGCGCTGCTCTGCGAAATCCGGGTGGCGGGACCGGAGGGCGAGGCGCTCCCCCCCGGCGCGGTCGGCGAGGTGCTGATCCGCGGCCCCAACGTGATGTCCGGCTACTGGAACCGCCCCGACGAGACCGCGGCGGCCCTGCGGGACGGCTGGATGCATTCGGGCGACCTCGGCTGGCTCGACGCGGACGGGTTCCTGTTCCTCGCGGGGCGGCTGAAGGACATGATCAAAACGGGGGGCGAGAACGTCTTCGCGATCGAGGTCGAGAACATCGTCGCCGATTTCCCCGGCGTGGCCGAGGTCGCGGTGATCGGCCTGCCCCATCCGGTCTGGACCGAGACGGTGCATGCCGTCGTGGTGCCGCGGGCGGGGGCGCAGGTCGACGCGGAGGCGCTGATGGCGTTCTGCCGGTCCCGCATGGCGCCCTACAAGGCCCCCCGCTCGGTCGAGCTGCGGGCGGAGCCGCTGCCGCTCTCGGCGGCCGGCAAGATCCTCAAGCGGGTGCTGCGCGACGAGATCGCCGGGCGGGCGGCGCCCGGCTGAAGCGGGCCGCGCGCCCACCGTCGCGACGGCGGCGAGCGTGCGCCCGCGCGGCGTTGCGACGTGGGGAATGCGGCGAGGGGGCTCCGCGGGCGGCGTCGGGCGAACGGCGAGGGGACAGGCCCCGCCCTGCCCCTGCCTCATGCGAAAGCGAGGCCGCCGGGCGCTGATCGAACCTCAGCTCCGGTCGCCGCGCGGGGGGGGCCCGACCGGCGAGGCCAGGCGCCTCGCTTGTCGCGGACGGGAAGCTCGCGACGACCGGCGAGGGGCGCGGCTTGCCGAGGACCGGCGGCGTGGCAGTCGAACGGCGGCGCTCGTCCCCCCCCGCGCGCGCCCCGCCCCACGCGCCCCGCCCCACGCGCCCACGCGCCATGCC
>NZ_JBSRTQ010000210.1:0-5596 GCF_055129145.1 Albimonas sp.
CGGTCCCGGCCTGGAGGGGCTATGTCGCGGTGGTGTTCGCCGTGGTGGTCTGGGCGGGCTGGATCGTGGTGGCCCGCGCGCAGGGGGCGACGCTCGCCCCGGTCGACACCGCCGTCCTGCGCATCATCGTGCCGGCCTTGCTGCTGTCCCCGGTCTGGCTGCGCCGCGGCATCGTGCCCAAGGGTCAGCCGCAGCTGGCGCTGTGGATCATGACCGCCGGCTGGGGCGCGCCCTTCATCCTGCTGATCGCCAAGGGGCTGGAGACGGTGCCCGCCGCGCTCTTCGGGCCGATGGTGCCCGCGACCCTGCCGCTGCTGGTGGGGCTTTGGGACTACTTCGTCTCGGGCGCCAAGGTGCGCGGCGTGCGGCTGATCGGGCTGGGGCTGATCGCGGTGTCCATCGCGCTGGTCGTCGGCCCCGCGGCCCTGCGCGGCGACGGTGGGTTCTTCATCGGCGCCCCCTATCTGGCGGCGGCGGCCTGCGGCTGGGCGGCCTTCACCATCGCCTACCGCTCCACCACCCTCACCGGGCTGGAGGCGACGGCCTACATGGCGCTTTACTCCTCGCCGTTCCTGATCGTGCTGGCGGCGGTCGAGGGGCTGCATCTGCACACCCTCGGCCCGCTGGAATTCGCGGGCTATTTCGTCGCCCATGGCCTGCTGGCCGGCATCGGCTCCATCGCGGCCTACGGCTATGCGATGCGGGTGCTGGGCGTGGCGCGGACCTCGGCCTTCGCGTCGCTGGTGCCGATGGGCGCGGCGCTCGGCGGACTGATGGTGCTGGGCGAGGCGCCGGCGGCGACGGGCTGGCTGTCGGTGGGCTTCGCCTGCCTCGGCGTGGCCGCGGTCAACGGGGTGTTCGGCGGCGCGAACCGCCGGGGCGCCTGACGCGGGCCGGATCAGCGGCGACGGCCAGGTTCCCGTTCTCTGGGGGAGGGGTGTCCGCGGCCCTGAGTGTGGGGAAACGCTTGCAGCCGGTGACGACAGCGCTGGGTTCCTTGGGGGGTGACACGCAGCCGCCATGGGGGTTCCGGCCGCATCGGACCGCGGACAAGCCTTATATCGGTCCTTTCGGGGGATTAGGCAAGAATCGCCGTGGATTCATTTTGCGGGAAGGGCGTCGTTTCCACATCCGCCCCTCTGTTCACGCCACGTGGCGTCACCTCGGCGAAAGCCGCGTCAGACCCAGCGCGCCGGCCTCGGCATCCTGAAAATCCAGAGACATTCGGATCGCGTCGCCCCGGCGCCACAGCTCGTTGAGATCGTCGTACTGCCGCGAGAAGGGATGGCCCGATTGTCCCGTCGAAATGATGATTCGCGAGCTGTCGGGATCGGCGAAGTCGACGACCATGCGCAGACCGGCGCCGAATCGGGCGACATGGGGCTCGACCGGGCCTCCCTGGCTCTGGGTGCGCATCAGCGTGTAGTCGCCGCCCGAGGTCTCGTGCCGGATGTTGGCGATCAGGCCGAGCAGGCCGAAGCGGCCCAGAACCTCGTGATCGTGGCGCGCCTCATGCGCCTCCCCCCAGCGCCAGCCGCGGGGATCGGAGCCGTAAAGCTCCGAGAGGGCGCCGAGCGCGTCGTCGAGCGCCAGCTGCGCGATCTGGGCGCAGGTCTCCACCGCGGAGGTCTTGTCGATGTCGCACCAGATCCCGGCGCCGTCGAGATTGCGGAACACGCGCTCCACGAACACCGGCTGGGGTCCGTCGAAGCGGCGGGCGTCGGGGCCGAGCTCGTCCTCGATCAGGCGCGGCGTCAGACGGCGCATCCATTCGGCGAAGATCAGCGGCTCCGACGCATGTTCCGACATCTCGCCGTTCCAGTCGCCGAGCATTTCCAGCGCCTGCTGTCGGCGGGCGGCGATGGGATCTTCCGGGGCGACGGGGCCGGTCCACCACAGGTCCGAGGCGATCAGCGGCAGGATCGCGCGGGCCATCTCCGACACGTCGTCGTTCTGAAGCGCGGCGGCGGAGTCGCGGGAGTGAAAGTCGCGGGCGGCGAGCTGCTTTTCCAGCCGGCGGATGCGGTAGGGGTCGCCCCAGTGGAAGCTCAGGTGGTTGGGGTAGGGTCGGCTCTCGGTCCGGTTGTTGGCGTTGGCCACGGCGCCGCTTTCGGGGCGCATCACCCGGGGCAGGTCGTCGGGGTCGCGGAACCCCTGCCAGTCGTTCGCCGCGATCCAGCCGGGCGCGGGCAGGCGGCCGCGGCCGGGCGAGCTCGGGTTGCGCAGCGGCGCGCGGCCTGCGGCGATCATGCCGACCTGCTCGCGGTCGGCCAGCAACAGGTTCATCGCCGGGGCGACATGGGCGCGCATCGCCGCGGCGCCTTCGTCGATCGAGCGTGATTTCATCAGCGCGTAGCCGGCGGAGAACGACGCGTCCCCCTCCGCCAGCCCGGTCCAGGCGAGCGTCGCGACATGGCCGTCCGGCGTCACGTCGCCCACGCCCAGCTGGTCGGGCGGGATCACCGGGCCGTGACGGGTCCAGCGCAGGGTGACCTCCGCCTCGCCGCCGTCGGGCAGGCCGATCAGCTCCTGGCGCTCCGCGAAAGGGGCCGGGCCGTCGGGCGTGATGTAGCGGGACGGGTCCTTGGGATCGATCTTCTCGATGTAGATGTCGGTGTCGTCGACATAGGCGGAGGTCAGACCCCAGGCGAAGTCGGCGTTGCGCCCGACCAGCACCAGCGGCATGCCCGGCACGGTCGCCCCGATGATCCCGCCCGAGGGCAGTTCCAGTCGTGCCAGATACCACAGCGACGGGGCCGAGAGCCAGAGATGCGGGTCGTTGGCGAGGATCGGCGCGCCCGCCGCGGCCCGCGAGGGCCCGAGCGCCCAGCCGTTCGACGCCCCGCCCTTGCCAGCCGCCGGCATCGCCTGCGGCCCGGTCGGCGGGCCGGCCGGGGGCGGGAAGCGCAGGGCCGCGGCCTCTTCGCTCAGCGGACCGCCCTGCGGGACCGCGCCCAGCATCCGGGCGAAATCCTCGCCCCGGACCGGGGCGGGGGGGCGGGCGTCGGCCTGGCGCGGCTCGATCACCGCGGCCTCGGGATAGTCGGGCAGCAGGTCGCGCAGCCGCTCGGGCGGCAGACGCAGCGAGATCGCGGCGCGCCGCACCTCGGCCGCCGCCTGGTCGGTCAGCCGCAGCGCCATCAGCTTGGCGATGGCGAGGCTGTCGCCCGGCGTCCAGGGCGCGATGCGATCGGCGAAGAAGTAGAATTCCGGGGCCCCGCGCCCCAGCGCCTCCTGCGACACCGCGCGGATGAAGGCGTTGACGCCGGCGGCGTAGGCCTCGAGCGCGGCGCGGGCCTCCGGCGTCTGGGCGGGCAGGGAGCGGCGGGCGAGCCCGTGCAGGTCGAGCGCGCGCATGAAGCGGTCGATGGGCAGCGTGACCTCGCCGAAGAGCTCCGAGAGCCGCCCCTCCGCGGCGCGGCGCGACGTCTCCATCTGCCAGAGCCGGTCCTGGGCATGGGCGAAGCCGAGCCCGTAGAACACGTCCGCCTCCGACTTGCCGCGGATATGGGGCACGGCGTGCAGGTCGCGCAGCAGGGTGACCGGGGCGGCGAGCCCGTCGACCTCGAAATTCCGGTCGTAATCGGGCAGCGAGCCGCCGAGCAGGATCCAGACCAGCCCGAAGGCGAGCGCCGCCAGCACCGCCATCGCGCCGAACAGGCGCGAGAGCCATTTGAAGATCTGAGCCAAGGTCCGTCCTGCGCCGCGTCCCGCGTGGGGGCTGGGTCCGGGGGCGGCCCGGACCGCGAGGGTCGGGCCCGGCCGATTCCCGGTGCGCTTGACCTGACCATTCCCGAGGGCCAGTTTCCAGCCCGTTCAGGCGCGCGCGACGATGCGTGCGCCTGACCCCTATCACGGACCGCGCGCCCCCGATCATCAGGACGCGCCCGAGCTGGAAGGATCCCGACATGGCCAAATGCGCGTTCATCGGACTGGGGGTCATGGGTTTTCCCATGGCCGGGCACCTTCAGGCCAAGGGCCACGAGGTGACGGTGTGGAACCGCACCCACGCCAAGGCCGAAGCCTGGGTGGAGAAGCATGGCGGGGCGATGGCCGCGTCTCCGGCCGGAGCGGCGGAGGGGGCGGAGTTCGTCTTCGCCTGCGTCGGCAACGACGATGACCTGCGCGCCGTGACCACCGGCCCGGCCGGCGCGTTCGAGGGGCTCGCCCCCGGCGCGATCTTCGTCGACAATACCACCGCCTCGGCCGGCGTGGCGCGCGAGCTGCATGCGCTCGCGGCCGAGCACGGGGCCGATTTCATCGACGCCCCGGTCTCCGGCGGGCAGGCGGGCGCGGAGAACGGCGTGCTGACCGTGATGTGCGGCGGCGACGCCGCCCCCTATGCGAAGGCCGAGCCGATGATCGGCTGCTTCGCGCGGGCCTGCAAGCTGATGGGGCCGTCAGGTTCGGGCCAGCTGACCAAGATGGTCAACCAGATCTGCATCGCAGGGCTGGTGCAGGGGTTGTCGGAGGGGCTGGCCTTCGCCCAGGCCGCGGGCCTCGACGGCGAGGCGGTGGTCGAGGTGATCTCCAAGGGCGCCGCCGGGTCCTGGCAGATGGAGAACCGCCACAAGTCGATGCTGGCGGGCAAGTTCGACTACGGTTTCGCGGTGGACTGGATGCGCAAGGATCTGGGCATCTGCCTCGATGAGGCGCGGTCCAACGGCGCGACCCTGCCGGTGGCCGCCCTGGTCGACCAGTTCTACGCGCAGGTCCAGCAGATGGGCGGCGGGCGCTGGGACACGTCGAGCCTGATCAAGCGGCTGAGCTGAAAGCGGGCCGGCGGGGGCGCCGGCCCGCGCGGCGCTCGATCCCTCGCGATGGCGCGCGAAAGGGTCGGCGCGGGGGGGCGTCCCGCGCCGACCCGCCAGATCAATTCTCGCGCAGACGGGTGTATTTGGCGCCTTCGAGGGACACGCCGGCCATCAGACCCTGCTGCCCGAACGTCACCGAGATCACCGGCGACTGGGAGGTGGTGGTGGTCAGCGAGGCGGCCATGCCGTTGTCGATGTTCACCACCTCGGCGTCGGCCCCCATCTCCCACCCCTCGGAGCGGCGGAATTTCTCCAGCGCGCCGGTGGTCATGAAAAAGAGGGCCTGGTCGAATTTCTGCACGCCGGCCTGAAGCCCGAAGCTCCCGGCGCCCATCGAATAGTAGCCCACCGTCGCTTCGCCGATCTTCAGCGCGCCTTCGCCATAGGCGCCGGCGAGCAGCAGCCCGCCCTTGGTGATGCCGGGGATGATCAGCACGCCCTTGGCGCGGCCCATGAGTTCGCGTGCGCCGGGGACGGTGTCGATCATCCGCTGCTGGGCATGGGCGACGCGCAGGTCGATGACCTCTGCGTCCTCGGCGGCGGCGGCCCGGCCGTTCAGCGCGCAGGCGCCGAGCGTCATCAGCGCCGCCGCGCCGAAGACGGCGAGCGCGCCGCGGCGGGTGGCGTCGGCGGCGAGGGGGCGCGCCGAAGAGGGCGAGGTTCGGGTCGGGGTCACGGTCTTGATGGCCACGGGGGACTGCTCCTGATCCTGCCGGGGGGCCGAGCTTCGCCGGCTTGCCCCTTGCGCGTGATTGCATCGCGGCGTCGGGTCGGGTGGTTCG
>NZ_JBSRTQ010000211.1:0-5451 GCF_055129145.1 Albimonas sp.
CCGGCCGGCGAGACCGCCCCCGCCGCCGCGCAGCCCGCCCAGTCGAGCGCATGGAGCGCAGCGCGGGCGCGCGCCTCGGGCCCCGGCCGCTCGGCGAGACGCCGCGCCAGGCGGCGCAGCAAGGTGGGCTCCGGGGCTTGAGCATGCGGCATGGGCTGAATTTTCCGGCTGGACGCGATAAAGTTGTCCGGACATATTCTAGCGGCGGTTTCGCGCGGCGCAATCCCCGTCGCACGCCCCGCCCCTCGATCCGGAAGGACCGCAGCCCATGGACGGAACCGCATGACCGCCCCCGCCTCGCCCCGCTATCGCCGTATGGCCGAGGCGTTGCGGGCCGCCATAACGGCAGGCCGCTACAAGGTGGGCGAGGCGCTGCCGACCGAGCAGGAACTCTGCGCGGAATTCGCCGTGTCCCGCCACACGGCGCGCGAGGCGCTGCGCGTGCTGGCGGAGGCGGGGCTGGTGCGCCGCCGCCAGGGCTCGGGCACCGAGGTCATCGCCGACGCGCCCCCCGCCCACTACCGCCACGCCATGCGATCCCTGCGTGAATTGCTGGAATACGCGGCCGACACCAGTCTGAACCTCACCCGCGCCCCCGATGACGGCGCCCGGCCCGAAGGCGTGACCCTCAGCCCGGCGGAGGGGCCGTGGCTGGCGCTGGAAGGCGTGCGGCGCACGCGGTCGGGGCAGCCGATCAACTTCACCCGGTTCTGGCTGCCCGCCGCCTATCACGCGATCGAGCCCGAACTGCCCGGCCGCACCCGCCCGGTCTACGACCTGATCGAACAGCGGTTCGGCGCGCGGGTCGATGCGGTGGACCAGGACATGACCGGCGTGGGCTTCGGCCCGCGGGCCGCGGCGGCGCTGGGGCGCGATGTCGGCGCGCCGGCGGTGCTGCTGATCCGCACCTATCTGGGCGCGGGGGATCGCCCGATCCTGGTCTCGGCCAACTGGCACCCGGCCGAGACCTTCTCCTATTCCATGCGCCTGCGCCGGGACGAGATGGCGGGGGGATAACCCCCCCGCCCCCTCTCTCAGGCGGGGATCCGGGCGAGGCAGGCGGCGACCACCGCCTCGGGCAGGCCGGCCTCGCGCAGCGTCGCCTCGGTATGCTCGCCCAGGCCCGGCAGCGCGGGGTCGAGGCGCCCGGGCTCGTCCCGGAACCGGATCGGCAGGCCGATATGCAGGGCCCCGGCCGCGTCGCGCACCTTCATCCCCCGCGCCGCGATCTGAGGGCTGTCGAACGCCTCCTTCAGGTCGAGGACCGGCGCGAAGCAGACGTCGCGGCCCTCGAACCAGGCCTCCCACTCCGCGCGGGTCTTCGTCGCGAAGGTCTCGCGCAAAAACGCCTTCACCGGCTCCTGCGGGCCGCCCGGCGGACCATTGGCGATGTCGATCAGGTCGGGACGCTCGAGCGCGGTCAGCAGGACGTGGACGAACTTGTGCTCCACACCCCCCAGCACGACATGGCGGTCATCGGCGGTGCGGTAGATGGCGAAGAAGGCGTAGCCGCCGAAGCTGCGCTCGGATTTCACCCGCGGCGCCCGGTCTTCCGCGAAGACCGGACCCACGACATTGGGCAGCCACGCCATGCAGGCGTCCTGCATCGACATGTCGATCACGTCGCCCCGGCCCGTCGTCTCACGCCGGTAAAGCGCCATCATGATCGCCGCGAAGGTCATCAGCGACGCCGCCATGTCGGCCACCGGCATATGCGGGTTGGTCGGCTCGCCGTCCGTCCCGAGGTTCAGCGACACCAGCCCCGACAGCGCCTCGATGGCGAGGTCATGCCCCGGCCGCGCCACTTCCGGCCCGGTCTGCCCGAAGGCGGCGATGGAGGCGTAGACGATGCGCGGATTGCGCGCCGTCACCGCATCCGGCCCCACCCCCAGCCGATCGACCACGCCGGGACGGAACGCCTCGACGAACACGTCCGCCGTCTCGGCCAGCCGCAGCAGCGCCTCGCGCCCGGCGTCCGTCTTCAGGTCCAGCACCACGGATTTCTTGCCGCGATGGGTGTTGCGGAACCAGACGGAGACCCCCGCCTCGTCCCGATAGCCCACCTCGCGCACCGGTTCGCCGGAGGGGGGCTCGACCTTGATCACCTCCGCCCCGTGATCGGCCATCATCATCGTCAGATGGGGCCCTGGCAGGAACATCGACAGGTCGAGCACGCGGAGACCGTCGAGCTTCATCAGACCGCCCCCGCAGCGCGCAGCGCGGCGATTTCGTCCGCGCCGAAGCCGGCCTCGCCCAACACCGCGTCGGTGTCGGCCCCGAGCGCGGGGGCCGGGCGCGACGGCGCTTCGGCGTCGCCGACCCGGATCGGGGAGGCGACCATGCCGAAATCGGGCCGCATCGGATGATCCACCGTCCGCACCCCGCCCCGCTCCCGGAAGAACGGGTTCTCCAGGGCCTGGTCGAGCGTCAGCACCGGGGCGGCGGGGACGCGGCCGCCGAAGACCGACATCCACTCGGCGGTGGTCCGCGCCCGGGCCAGCGGATCGAAGATCTCCATCAGCGCGTCGCGGTTTTCGAACCGCGCGCGCGGCGTGGCGAAGCGGGGGTCGGTCGGCAGCTCCGGCGCGCCCAGCGCCACCGCCAGCGCCTCCCAGAATTTCGGAAGGACGCACATCACGAAGATCCAGCCGTCCCGGGTGGGCAGCGTCTCGCAGGGGACGACGGACGGGTGGCCCGAGCGGGGGCGGCGGCCCGTCACGTCGCCCTCGTTGAGATACCAGGTGGCGGGGTAGGAGAGCTGATGCATGGCGACGTCGTAAAGCGACACGTCCATGTCCCGCCCCTTGCCGGTGCGCGCGGCCCCCAGCATGGCCGAGACGAGGCCCAGCGCCGCCACCACCCCAGTCATGTAGTCGACGATGGAAAGCCCCATGCGGGCGGGCGGCCCGTCGGGGTCGCCGGTCAGGTGGAACCACCCGGCCTCGGCCTGCATCAGGTAGTCGTAGCCGGGCCACGACGCCCGCGGCCCGGTCCGCCCATAGGCCGAAAGGTGAGCGCAGACGATGGACGGTTTTATCTTGCCCAGCACGTCATAGGTCAGGCCCAGCTTGCCCGGGATGTCGCCGCGCAGGTTGTTGAGCACCGCGTCGAACTGCGGCAGCAGGCGGTGCAGGGTCGCCTGCCCCTCCGGCTTCTTCAAATCGAGGGTCAGCGAGCGTTTGTTGCGGTTGAAGGTCTGGAAGAAGTGGCTGTCGGCGTCGCCGAGATAATGCGGGCCGGAGACGCGGGAACTGTCGCCCGTCCCCGGCGCCTCGATCTTCACCACCTCCGCCCCCATGTCGGCGAGGTAGAGCGAGCCGAACGGTCCCGCCCCATATTGCTCGGCCGACAGGATCCGGACGCCTTCGAGCGGGAGCGGCTGGGTCATGCCACGCCCTCCGCCACCCCGGCGGCTTCCGCCGCCTGCATCCGGGCGCGCATGGCGCGGATCACCGGGGCCTCGATCAGCTTGCCGTCGAGCACCACCAGCCCGGTTTCGGACGCCTCATAGGCCGCGATCACCTTGCGGGCCTGGGCCACCTGCTCAGGGGTCGGGGTGAAGACGCCGTTGACCGCGGCGACATTGGTCGGGTGGATGGCGGCCTTGCCCGAATAGCCCATGGCGCGGGCGGCCTCCGCCTCCGCCGCCACCGCGTCGAGATCGCGGAAATTCAGCGAGGGCACGTCCATCGCCGGCACGCCGGCCCGGCGGGCGGCGTGCACGACCCGGGCGCGGGCGTAGGCGAGGGGCCCGGGGGCGTTGTCGCAGCCGAGTTCTGCCGACAGGTCCACCGCGCCGAACATCACCAGCTTCACGCGGGGGGAGGCGGCGGCGATGGCCTGCGCGTTCTCCAGCCCGTCGACGCTTTCGATCAGGACGACGATGCCGGCCTCGGACCCGGCTTCGGTCAGCGCGGCGTCGACGATGCGGACCTCGGCCGCCTCATCCACTTTCGGCATCACCACCAGGCCCGCGGCCGGCGCCGCGGCGGCGACGGCGGCGAGGTCGCGCAGGCCGGCGACCGTCTTCAGCCCGTTGATGCGCAGCGCCCGCGTGCAGGGATCGGCGGGGGCGGCTTCGGTCAGCCAGGCCACGCCCTCGGGCCGGGCCGCGTCCTTGCCCGACGGCGGGACCGCGTCCTCGAGATCCACGCACACGATGTCGGCGCCCGACTCGAGGGCTTTCGCGAAAATCGCCGGGCGGGCGCCGGGCACGAAGAGAAGCGAGCGGGTGGCGCCTTGCATGGGGTCTCCTCCGGTATGCGGCGCGGGCGCGCCATTTGTCCGGACAAATTTTCCGGATCGGTCGATTTTGTCAAGCCGCAGCCGCGCCGCCGACCTGAACAATCCGTTGACCCCGGCGGGCCGGGGCGCGAAACAGGCGCACGAACCCGCCCCAGAAACAACCGGGAGGAGGACGCCCAAATGGCGTTTCTTAGCAAAATCGTCGCCGCCGGCGCCCTGCTCGCGCTCGCCGCCGCCCCCGCGCTGGCCGAGACCCGCGTCACCTTCAAGGCCGCCAAGACCGGCTCGTCCTACTACCAGATGTCGGTGCAGGTCGCCGAGGCGGTGAAGACCGCCACCGACGGCGCCATCATCGTGACGGTGGAGGAGAGCCAGGGCTCGGTCCAGAACGTGATGGAGGCCGCGGTCCGCCCCGGCGCCTACGTGTTCACCGCCCCCCCCGCGCTGATCGGCGCGGCGCAGGGCGCGAAGGGGCCGTTCGCCGACAAGGGCAGCCCGAAATACGACGAGATCCGGGCGCTGTTCCCGATCCCGTCGCTGACCATGCATTTCGTGGTCGACGCCGACGCAGGCGTGACCGACATCACCGGGCTCGCCGGCAAGACGGTGCTGCTCGGCAAGGGCAGTTTCGGCGCGACCGAGGGGGAGAAATATCTCACGCTCTTCGGGATCGCGGACAAGGTGACCATCGCGCCGGCCGAGCTGTCGAACGCCGTGCCCGCCCTGAAGAACGGCCAGATCGACGCCTTCGTGACCGCCGGGTCGTGGCCCGCGCCCAACGTGATGGAAGCCGCGGCCGGGACCGGCGTGACCATCCTGTCGATGACCGATGAGCAGATCGCCCAGACCGGGCGCACCCGGCTGGTGATCCCCGCCGGGACCTATGCCGGGCAGGACGCGGACATCGTCACCACCGCGCTGCCGGTGGTCGCCTACGCCTCCACCGCGATGGACGACGACACCGCCTACGCCTTCGTGAAGGCGTTCTGGGAGCAGAAGGCGAAGATGGAGGCCGACGCCGCCTGGTGGCGCGGCGTGACGCCCGAAGCGCTCGAGACCATCGAGGGCCGGATCCATCCCGGCGCCCTGCGCTACTATGAGGAAATCGGCGTGACCCTCGCCGACCGCCACATGTGAGCCCCCGCCCCGCGCCGCTTCCGGGCGGCGCGGGGCGCGCCTGACCGGCGTCTCCGCGCCCCGCACCCG
>NZ_JBSRTQ010000212.1:0-5335 GCF_055129145.1 Albimonas sp.
CCGATCCGCCGGTGACGGCGGCCGCGCCCGCGCCGAGCGCGGCGCCGACGCCGCCGCCCGACAACGCGCGCTCTCCGGTCGAGTTGCCGCAACCGGCGAGCAGCCCGGCCGCGACCAGCGTGGCGAGAGCGGCGGAGCGGGCGGTGAAGCGGGTGGTGTTGGCGAAGGCCATGACGTCTCTCCCAGCAAGTGATGTTCGCTAGGGGACAAGATGGCTTCGAATAAGGCGCGAACCCCGGAGAAATCGAGGCTTTTTCGCCTTATTCGGGGTGATTTCAAGGCCAGCGGAACGCCGTTCCGCCTGATGGCCGGCCCGGTGCGGAAACGGCTCAGTCCCGCCGCTTGCTCCGCGGCGGTTCGGGCGCGAGCCCCGGCAGAACCACCAGCACGCCCCAGGCGATGCCCAGAAAGCCGAAGCTGACGCCGAAGCCGAAGGCCAGCAGCGCGGTGGCCAGATTCTCCTCCGGCGCGGCCGAGAGCCGGGCGCCGAGGCCCCCCACATCCAGCTGGATCAGCGCCAGCATCGCCACCCAGCCCGCGACCACGCCGTTGATCGCATGACGCAGCACGAATTTCGGCAGGCGGTTGGGATCGTATCGGGTCGGCATGGGCGGGGCCCCCGGTGGCGTCGGACATCCAGAAGATGGAGGTCGCGGCGCGGGTTTTCCATGCGTCCCGTTCCCGCGGCACGCGAATACCCGAGTCTTCCACCTGGCATACGCGCGGCGCACGCCCGGCGCACGGGTTGCGCCCCCCCGATTTCGCGCCCGCGCCGGTCACGGCCGCCTCGCGATGCAATCGATCTCGACCAGCGCCCCCACGGCCAGCGCCGTGACCCCGACCGTGGTGCGGGCGGGGCGTCGGTTTTCGGGGAAGAAGCGCTGATAGGTCGTGTTGAAGGCGTCGTAATCGCGCTGGAATTCGGTCAGGAAGCAGCGGCACTGAACGACATGAGACAGATCAAGATCAAGCTCTTGCAGGATGATCTTGAGGTTTTCCATCACCCGAACGGTTTGCGCCTCGACGCCCGAAGGCAGGGGCGCGTCGGGGGCGGCGGGATCGGTCGGCATCTGCCCGGTCAGGATCACCCAACCGTCGCTCTCCACCGCGTGGGAGAACGGCGCGACCGGGCGCGGCCCGGAAGCGAACAGGTGGAACGAAGGCCCGCCCATGCCGGATCAGCCCCTTGCATCCAGATGAGCTGCGCGGGGCAATCCCATGATCTGATGAGCAAAACCGGCCGTCACCGCTTCGGCTTCCGCGCGGCGTGGGAGAAGCTGTCATGCATCTCGTCGACCGATTTCTTCGCGCCCTTGTCGAGCCCCTGGACCCGCAGGATCACATCATCGATCTCCGCGCAAAGCGCCTGAACATTGATATCCATCTCCATGTAAACATAGCGGTTTTCACGGATGATGAAGAAATGCGCCGGCAGGCGGTTCTCGACCCGGGCCCGGTCGAACCCGGCCGCGTCATAGACCTTCAGCGGCCCCGGCAACGGGCCGCCGAACCCGTCGAGCCGCAGATCCACATGCGCGGTGTCGGCCTGCAACCCGTTGCGAAGCGTGGTGAATCCGTCGCCCTTGATGCGCAGCAACCCGCGCAGCGCCTCGGCGCGAGGGCCGAGCGCCTCGGCCTCCGGCCACAGCGTCTGCCGGATCTGCCAGCCCTCCGCCACGATGGCGTCGAGCAATGCGGCGATCGCCTCCGAAGACTTCGGCGTGGCGCCAAGAAGCGGGTTCAAGGCATTGACGAACCAGCCGATCCGCAGGCAGCGCCGGGCGAGCTGCAACGCATGGGCCCGCACCAGAGCCATGCTCGGAGCGGTCGGGCCGCCGATATCGGTTTCCATACCCATGCTCACAGCGGAATGTTGTCGTGCTTCTTCCACGGGTTCTCGAGCTTCTTGTTGCGAAGCGCCGCGAAGGCCCGCGCCACCCGGCGCCGCGTGGACTGGGGCATGATCACTTCGTCGATGAAGCCTTTTTCGGCGGCCACAAAGGGATTTGCGAAGCGATCTTCATAGTTCTTGGTGCGCGCCGCGATCTTCTCCGGATCGCCCAATTCCGAGCGATACAGGATCTCGACCGCGCCCTTCGCGCCCATAACCGCGATCTCCGCGGTCGGCCAGGCGTAGTTCACATCGCCGCGCAAGTGCTTGGACGCCATGACGTCATAGGCGCCGCCATAGGCCTTGCGGGTGATCACCGTCACCTTGGGCACCGTCGCCTCGCCATAGGCGAAGAGCAGCTTGGCGCCATGCTTGATGACCCCGCCGTATTCCTGGCCCGTGCCCGGCAGGAACCCCGGCACGTCGACCAGCGTCAGGATCGGAATGTTGAAGCAATCGCAGAACCTTACGAACCGCGCCGCCTTGCGGGAGCTGTCGATGTCGAGGCAGCCGGCCAGCACCATCGGCTGGTTGGCGACGACGCCGACCGTCTCGCCCTCCATCCGGATGAAGCCGGTGATCATGTTCTTCGCATATTCGGCCTGGATCTCGAAGAAATCCGACTCGTCCGCGACTTTCAGGATCAGCTCCTTCATGTCGTAGGGCTTGTTGGGATTGTCCGGGATCAGGCTGTCGAGCGACGGCTCGATGCGGTCCACCTGGTCGAAGAACGGCCGCACGGGCGGCTTCTCGCGGTTGTTCTGCGGCAGGAAATCGACCAGCCGGCGGGTCTGGATCAGCGCTTCGACGTCGTTCTCGTAGGCCCCGTCGGCCACCGAGGATTTGGTGGTATGGGTCTTGGCGCCGCCCAGCTCCTCGGCCGTAACCACTTCGTTGGTCACGGTTTTCACCACATCCGGGCCGGTGACGAACATGTAGGACGAGTCGCGCACCATGAAGATGAAGTCGGTCATCGCCGGCGAATAGACCGCCCCGCCCGCGCAGGGCCCCATGATCACCGAGATCTGCGGCACCACGCCGGACGCCATGATGTTGCGCTGGAACACGTCGGCATAGCCCGCGAGCGAGGCGACGCCTTCCTGGATCCGGGCGCCGCCCGAGTCGTTCAGCCCGATCACCGGCGCGCCGTTGCGCATCGCCATGTCCATGATCTTGCAGATTTTTTGCGCGTGGGTTTCCGACAGGGACCCGCCGAAGACCGTGAAATCCTGGGAGAAGACGTATACCATGCGGCCGTTGACCGTGCCCCAGCCGGTGACCACGCCGTCGCCGTAGGGCCGGTCCTCCTCCATGCCGAAGTCGGTGCAGCGATGGGCCACGAACATGTCGAATTCTTCGAACGAGCCCTCGTCGAGGAACAGGTCGACCCGCTCGCGCGCGGTGAGCTTGCCCTTGGCATGCTGGGCGTCGATGCGCCGCTGTCCGCCGCCCAGCCGGGCCGTCTGACGCCGCAGCTCAAGTTCCGCAAGGATGTCGTTCATCGCGCGCCCTTTCCCTCTCCGGTCGGTGGCGCACCCTAACGCTGCGCCGCCATCCCGGAAACCTCTGTTCGGTGGAGTTGCGAAGTCGGCCATCGTAAGTTATTGCAAATCGCGAATTTGCGAAGTCGCCCAAGGCTGACCGCCATGCTCCCTGCCCCCATCATCGTGAAATGACCCGCGCCCGCAAGCTTTACGCCGGCGCGCAGTTGCGCGAAGCCCGCCGCGACGCCGGCCTCACCCAGGCCGGATTCGCCGATGCGGTAGGAGTTTCTCTCAGTTATCTCAACCAGATGGAAAACAACCACAGGCCGGTTTCGGCTTCGGTCCTGCTCGCGTTATCGGATCGCTTCGGAAAATCCCTGTCCACTTTGTCGCTGGGCGAGACCGAGCGGTTGACCGCCGACATGCGCGAGGCGCTGGCCGACCCGGTCTTCGCCGGCGCGCAGCCGCCCGCCACGGATCTCGACCTCGCCGCCTCCAACGCGCCCGGCCTCGCGCGGGCCTTCCTCGCGCTGCACCGGGCCTATCGCCAGCGGGGCGAGCGACTGGCGAGCCTCGATGACGCGCTGGGGCGCGAAGACGCGCTCGCCCCGCAGCCGTGGGAGGAGGTGCGCGACTTTTTTCATTATTGCGACAACTACATAGACGCCGTGGACCGCGCGGCGGAGAGCTTCGCCGCCGCCGCAGGTCTCGGCCCCGGCGCCCGCGACCCCCTGCAGACCGCCGCCGACTGGCTGGAGACGCGCCACGGCATCGACGTGCGGGTGGTCGACATCCCCGAGCTGCGGCGGCTCGACGGGGCCGTGCTCAGCCTCTCCACCCGCGTCGCCCCCGCGACCAGGCTGTTCCAGCTGGCCGTCCAGATCGCGCTGACCGCCCATGCCGACCTGATCGAGGCGACGCTGGACCTGGCGGGCTTCGGTTCGGCGGAATCACGGGCCATCTGCAAGATCGGCCTCGCCAACTATTTCGCCGGCGCCGCGGTGATGCCCTACGGGCGTTTCCTCGAGGCGGCGCAGGAGACCCGCCATGACATCGAGCTGCTCGCCGAACGCTTCGGCGCGAGCCTCGAACAGGTGGCGCACCGCCTCTCCACGCTGCAGCGCAAAGGCGCGACGGGGCTGCCGTTCTTCTTCGTGCGCGTCGACCAGGCGGGCACCATCACCAAACGCCACTCCGCCACCCGTCTGCAATTCGCCCGCTACGGGTCGGCCTGTCCGCTCTGGAACGTGCACCAGGCCTTCGAGACGCCGGGCCGCCTGATCCGCCAGCTGGCCGAGACGCCGGACGGCGTGCGTTATCTCTGCCTCGCGCGCGACGTGACCAAGCCCGGCGGCGGCTACCGGCGCCCGACCCGACGCTACGCCATCGGCTGGGGCTGCGAGGTGCGCCATGCGGGCGCGCTGGTCTATGCCGACGACCTCGATCTCGCCTCCCCCGCCTCCTACGAACCCATCGGCATCAGCTGCCGGATCTGCGAGCGGGCCGACTGCCACCAGCGCTCGGTCCCCCCCCTCAAGGCCGCGATCGAGGTCGACCCGACCCGGCGCGAGCTGCTGCCCTACCGGCTCGCGGCCCATGGCGCGGGCCTGCCCGATTGACCCCTCCCGCGCCGCAAGGCTATCGAAGGGGCGCCGAAGCGCGGGGGCCCGTAGCTCAACGGTTAGAGCAGGCCGCTCATAACGGCTTGGTTGGGGGTTCGATTCCCTCCGGGCCTACCAACCCCGCCGCGGGCCCTCCGGACGAGAGCCGCTCCAGCGCCCGCCGCGGCCGGCGCACGCGACGCTCCCGAACTCATCCGACCCGCCGGTGGGCGCGCCCTTCCGTTCACCATGCACAGCCTTGGCGCGTCTTGCAGGCCGGACCGGCGATCATAGGTGGATGACGGGCCCCATCGCGGCCTGCGGCATTGACAAACCCCGGGCGGCGCGGCTCCACATGG
>NZ_JBSRTQ010000213.1:0-5388 GCF_055129145.1 Albimonas sp.
CTCCGCCGCCGCCAGCGCGGCCAGCACCGCCCGCCCCTCCGCCTCGCCCCAGCGGTTGGAGCCGGACGGCCCGCCGATCAGCGCCGCGAGCCGGGGGCGGGCCAGCCCCTCGAGCCGCGCCGCCCAAGGCGCCGCCGCTTCGCGCGCCCCCTCCTGCGTCACCGCCGACAGCGCGCCGAGCGTGGTCAGCACCCCCGGCCCGGTCCGCCCGTCATGTTCCGGCAGGATCAGCGCATCGAACGCCCCCGCCCCCATGCGCGGGTCGAGAATCTGCGCCGCCCGGGTCGCTCCTCCCGACAGCGCCTTCATGGCCGCCGCCGCCGGGGCCGACCGGCGCCCGGCCGAGATCACCAGCGCCGGCCAGGGCCTCGCCAGCGCCGCAGGGTCGAGATAGGCCGAGAACGGCCAGCCCCCCGCCCGCGCGGGCGGGATCGACCATGCCCAGGCCGGCGCCCGCGCCGCCCAGCCGCGCGGGACGGCGCGCCGGATCTCGGCCTGGGCATAGCCATGCGCCTGCAAGGCGCGGGCGAGCGCGCGGGCCGGATTCTCGTTCCCCGGACGACCGTCGGTCACCAACCAGACGTCGCAGCCGGCTCTTACGTCACGTCCTTCGCCCTGGTTTCGCATCGACTCCATTTCCGAATCTTGCGCTCATGCGCAACATCATTGCATTGTCGCGCCCGACCTACGCAATTCGGCGCGCCTGCGCCGCGCCCCCCTGCCACGCATCCGGGGACGCGACGGCCGCCCCCGTTCAGGACCGCTCATGCCGCCCGCCAAGCTCGATCCCATCGACCGCAAGATCCTCGCCGAGCTGCAGGCCGACGGCCGCATGACCAATGTGGAGCTGTCGCGCCGCGTCGGCATCTCCGCGCCGCCCTGCCTGCGCCGGGTCCGGGCGCTGGAGGAGACGGGGTTCATCGAGGGCTATCACGCCCGGGTCAACGCGCGGCAGCTGGGCTTCGAGGTCGGGGTCTTCGCCATGGTCTCCCTGCGCTCCCAGGCCGAGACCGACCTGAACGCCTTCGAGGACCGCGCCCGGTCCTGGCCGCTGGTCCGCGAATGCCACATGCTCAACGGCGAGATCGATTTCATCCTGAAATGCGTGGCGCCGGACCTGTCGACCTTCCAGCGCTTCCTGACCGGCGATCTGGTGTCCGCCCCCAACGTCGCCGGCGTGAAGACCTCGCTGGTGATCCGCGAGACCAAGTGGCAGCCCGGCGTGCCCTTCGACGTGCTGGAAGCCCGCTCCGCCGCCGACTGACCGCCCTCACCCCGCCACGGGCAGCTCCAGCGACAGCGCCGACAGCGGCTCGGCCCCCTGCGGCCCGATCAGGCTGGTGCGCCCGAGGCTCATCGCGGCGCCGCTGTCGCTGTCGGCGAGGATCATGTGCAGGAAGAACACCATGTTCTCCGCCATGATCGTCGGCGCGCCTTCGTAGAACATCTGCGGATCCATCCAGCTGGGCGCGAAGCGGGCGCCGAGGCTGTAGCCGCAGGCATTGAGCCGATGCGCGGCAAGCCCGTGGGCGTCGAGCACCCGCGCGTGGGCCGCGAACACATCCGCCATCGGCCGCCCGGGGACGAGCGCCGCCTCGCAGGCCTCCAGCGCCTCCCGCGCGGCGGCGTGCATCGAGATATGCTCCGGCCGGGGCTCGCCGATCACCGCGGCGCGCATGTTGGCGACGTGATACTGCCGCGCCACCCCGGCCCATTCCACCGTCACCTGATCGCGCGCATCCAGCCGCCGCCGCCCGGACTGGAAGCGGCAGAGCAACGCCAGCTCGCCGGAGCCGAGGATCGCGGGATTGGCCGGATAATCCCCGCCCTCCGCGAACATGCCGCCTTGGAGGGCCGCGAGGATCTCCGCCTCCTCCACCCCCGGCCCCATCGCCGCGAAGGCGCGCTCCCAACCGGCGTCGGCGATGCGCGCCGCCTCGCGGACCCATGCGATTTCCGCGGGGCTTTTGACGAGCCGCAGGGCGGGGACGAGGTCCGAGGCCTCGACCAGCGTCGCCCGGCCCGCCAGCCGCGCCTCGACCCGTTTGCCGTTGGCCATGGTCAGACCGTGGGTGTCCGTCTCCCACCCCAATCGCTTTCCGGCGAGCCCGAGGTCCGCCAGCATCGCCCAAAGGTCCGCCGACGGGTCGACCCCGGCGCCGTCCTTCCAGATCCGGATATCGGCGAGCGTCGAGGTCAGCTGCGCCTGCCGCAGATCGGCGGAGCGGGTCAGCAGCGCCATCCGCTCGGGCGTCACCACGAGGCACTGGAAGAAACAGTAGCCGAAGGTGTCGTAGCCGGTCAGCCAGTATTGGCTTTCGGGGGCGAAGAGCAGCAGGGCGTCGAGGCCGCGGGCGGCCATATCCCTGCGCAGGGCGTCGGCGCGGGCATCGAATTCGGCAGGGGAAAAATGCAGCATCAGGCGGGGACCGGCAAGGCGATGGCGGAGGCGAGGCGGCCGTAGTCGCCCTCGCTCCGGTGCACGGCGCGGCGGTTCGAATAGAAGCGGGCCTCGTCGCGATAGGTGCAATGACCCAGCCACTCGGCCTCGCCCACGCCCGCCTCGCGCAGGCGGCGCAGGCCATAGCCGGGCAGGTCGAACATCGGGCGGCCGTTGGGGCCGCCGGCGAAGAAACGCGTCGCCTCGGGGTCGTCGGCGGCGAAGTCGTCGAGGAATTCGGGGCCGACCTCATAGGCGGCCTGGGAGATGCAGGGGCCGATGACGGCGCGGGTGCGGCCGCGGTCGGCGCCGAGGCGCTCCATGGCCGCCAGCGTCGCCTCAAGCACCCCGCCCAAGGCGCCGCGCCAGCCGGAATGGGCGGCGCCGATGACTTTCGCCTCCGGATCCAGGAACAGCACCGGCATGCAGTCGGCGGCGAGCGCCACCAGCGCCAGCCCCGGCTCGGCCGTCGCCATCCCGTCGGCCTCGCGCGCCGCGCCAGGCCCCCAGGGCCCTTCGACGGTCAGCACCCGGTCGGAATGGATCTGGTGGAGGAAGAGCAGCCGGTCAGGCGCCACGCCCATCGCGGCGGCCACCCGCGCCTTGTTCTCCGCCACCGCGGCCTGATCGTCCTTCGACCCCGCCCCGCAGTTCAGCCCCGCCCAGATCCCGCCCGAGACGCCGCCCTCCCGCGTGAAGAACCCGTGGCGGGCGGGGGCGAGGCTGCTTGCGGTCAGCGGGCGGAGATCGGCGTCGGTCATAGCGGGCTCCCGTTTCGCGCCCCCGCGCTCAGATCCCGGCGGGGCGCGGATGCGCGGGGCCGGTGAGGACGAGGACCTTGAACAGGTCGCCCATCTCCTCGGGGTGGGTCAACCGGCGATGCGCCGCGATGATGGCTTCAACAGGATCTTCCGCCGCCGCGCGCCCCGGTTCGAGCGGGGTGAGGGAGGGCGGGTGGGGAACCCCGGTCGAGCCGGGGCGCGCGGCGGCCTGCGACGTCGTTCGCGCCAACGCCTGCGCCCGGGCTGTGATCCCCAATCGCTCCAGAAACGCGCCTTGCGTGGCCAAGGGCCAGGCCCGCGCGCCCTGCCCCTCCGCCGCCCGGGCCAGCGCCGAAAAATCCACATGCGCGGTCAGGTCCGCCAGACCCGGCGCCTCCAGCGGGTCGGCGAAAGCGTGCCCGCGCAGCGCCTGAAACGTGTCGCCCCCCTGCGGCGGGCGGGCGCCGTAGCCGTAGTCGATCACCGCCGCCGCGCCCCCGGTCCGCGCCAGCCGCGCGCCGATCCAGGCCGCCGCGGCCTCGCCCGACGGACAGGTCTCCACCACCGCCCCCTCCGGCCCCGCCCCGTCCCAGGGCGCCGCGCCGCCGAGGCCCAGCGTCAGCGCGCCCTCCGCATCCACCCCGACCACCCGCTCCCGCCAGCGCCCGCCGAGGCGAAGAAACTGGCGGATGGGGAGCGCGTCGAAGAACTCGTTGGCGACCAGCAGCAGGGGGGCGTCGTCGGGCAGATCCTCGAACCGCTCGAACCAGAGCGGATCGCGGCCCGCCAGCGCCTCGGCCTGACGGGCGCGGAGCGCGGGGCTCGTCTCGATCAAGTGAGGGCGCGCCGCCGCCGCGAACCCCGGAACCCCGGCGCCGGCGCGCAGCGCATCGGCCATCAGCGTGCCCCGCCCCGGCCCCGGCTCGGCCAGCACAACCTTCGCAGGCCGCCCCAGGTCGATCCAGGCCTGCGCGAGCCACAGCCCCAGCAGTTCGCCGAACATCTGGCTGATCTCGGGCGCGGTCGTGAAATCCCCAGCCGCGCCCAGCGGGTCGCGGGCGATGTAGTAGCCGTGGCGCGGATGGCCGAGGCAGAGGCTCATGTATTCCGACAGCGGCATCGGCCCGCCCTGCGCGATCCGCGCCCGGATCAGCGGCAGCAGCGGCGGCTCGGGGCTCATTCCACCCCCTCCGCCCGCTCCCGCGCCCACATCCCGCGCCGCGCCGCGACGATCACCGCGATCCCGGCGAGGATCATCGGGATCGACAGGATCTGCCCCATGGTCAGTCCCGCCTCCGGCCCCCATTGCCAGGCGAGGCCCAGCGGGTTGCCTTCGGTCTGCATGAACCGGTCGGGCTGGCGCACGAACTCGACGACGGACCGCGCCAGTCCATAGCCCACCAGGAACACCCCGATCATCGCGCCCGGCCGCTTCAGCCAGCCGGCGCGGGTGGCGAGCCACCACATGATGAGGAACAGGCACGCCCCCTCCAGCCCCGCCTCGTAGACCTGCGAGGGGTGGCGCGGCTCGGGCCCGCCATTGGGGAAGATCACCCCCCAGGGCAGGTCGGTGTGGCGGCCCCAGAGCTCGGCGTTGATGAAATTCGCGATGCGCCCCAGCAGCAGGCCGATGGGGGCGGCGCAGGCCACCGCGTCGCCCACCTCCATCACCGGGCGTCTTTTCACGCGCGACCACAGCGCGACGCCGGCGATCACGCCCAGAAACCCGCCGTGAAAACTCATGCCGCCGTTCCAGATCGCCGGGATCTCGGCGGGATGGGCGAGATAATAGGCGGGCTGGTAGAACAGCACGAAGCCCAGCCGGCCGCCGGCGATGACGCCGACCACCATCCAGGTGAGCAGTTCTTCCACCTCGGCCGGGGCCATCGGGGCCGGGCCCTGCCACAGCGCCGGGCGGGCCATCAGACGCGCCACATAGCGCCAGCCGAGCACCAGCCCGACGATATAGGCCAGCGCGTACCAGCGCAGCGAGAAGCTGAAATCCCCGACCTCAAGCGAGAAGATCGCCGGATCGATGTTCGGGAAGGGTATGGCGAACATGGGGTCTCCGCCCGTTGGCCGGGCCGGAGCGCCCGCCGCGCAGTCATGGCGCCTGCGCGGCGCGAAGGCCAGCGAACCGGGGTCGCGGCGCGGCGCGGGACGCGGCCCCCGGGCGGCGGCGCCGCC
>NZ_JBSRTQ010000214.1:0-5254 GCF_055129145.1 Albimonas sp.
GTCGCGCCGGGCGGGAGCGGAGGCGGCGCGCGGGGGTGGGAGACGGGGCCGCGCGCGCCGCCCTCGCCCCGCCGCGCGGGCGCGACGACGCAATCCACGCAACGGCGTTCGCGCGGCCTCCGCCGGTCACGCGTGGGCCCTTGGGGATTGATCCCGGGCCCGTCACGGGGCTAGGCGGAAGGGAACCTCCCCATCCCCATCCCCATCCCCTGCCCGGAGCCCAGCGATGACCGCCCCCCTGCCCCGCGACGCCTCCGACGCGCTGGTCCATGACCCGGACGCGGCGCTGCCCCGGCTGATCGAGATCATGCGTCGCCTGCGCGCCCCCGACGGCTGCCCCTGGGACCGCGAGCAGGACTTCGCCTCCATCGCGCCCTACACCATCGAGGAGGCGCACGAGGTCGCCGACGCCATCGCCCGCGGCGACATGGCGGACCTGCGCGACGAGCTGGGCGATCTGCTGCTGCAGGTGGTCTACCACGCGCGCATGGCCGAGGAGGCGGGCCTCTGGGACTTCGATTCCGTCGCCCGCGGGGTCGCCGACAAGATGGTCCGCCGCCATCCGCATGTGTTCGGCGACGACGCCGACGGGCGCGACGCCATGGGACAGACCGTGGAATGGGAGAAGATCAAGGCCGCCGAGCGCGCGGCGCGGGGGGAAGCGGCCGCCCCGCTCTCGGCGCTGGACGGCGTGGCGCTGGGGCTGCCGGCGCTGACCCGGGCGCTGAAATTGCAGAAACGCGCCGCACGCGTCGGCTTCGACTGGGCGGAGACCGGCGACGTGCTGGAAAAACTGCGCGAGGAGGCGGCGGAGCTGGTCGAGGCCGAGGCCCTCGCCGATCGCGACGCGCTGGAGGACGAATTCGGCGACCTCGCCTTCGTCATGGTCAATCTGGGCCGCCGGCTCGGTCTCGACCCCGAAGCCGCCCTGCGCCGGGCCAACGCCAAGTTCGAGCGGCGGTTCCGCGCGGTCGAGACCGGCCTTGCCGAAGCCGGCCGCGCGCCGGGCGAGGCGAGCCTTGCGGAGATGGATGCGCTCTGGAACGCGGCCAAGGCGGCGGAGAAAGCGGAAAAGGGGTGAGCCGGGCGGCGACCCAGCCCGCACCCCCGTCGCCCCTGCCGCGCGGGCGAGCCGGTCCCGCGGGCGCCCCCGCCGTCGCGCGGCTCCCGTCCTGCCGGCGACGCCGCCGCTCCTTCGACCGGGTCCCTTTGACTTGGCCCCTTTGACTTGGCGGGGCCATGGTCTATCACGGCGCGGAAGATCGGCGAGACGGACGGCCCATGCCCGACACGATACTTGAGCGCTGCGAGGCCGCCGGCCTGCGCATGACCGGGCAGCGACGCACCGTCGCGCGCGTGCTCGAATGCTCGGACGACCATCCCGACGTCGAGGAGCTGCACCGCCGCGCCGCGGTCGAGGACGCGCGGATCAGCCTCGCCACCGTCTACCGCACGGTGAAGCTGTTCGAGGACGCGGGGATCGTCGAGAAGGTCGATTTCGGCGACGGACGGGCACGCTACGAGGACGCCGAGCGCGAGCATCACGACCATCTCATCGACCTCGCCACCGGCCAGGTCATCGAATTCGTCGACGAGCAGATCGAGGCCCTGCAACGCAAGGTCGCCGAACGCCTCGGCTACGAGCTCAAGGGTCACCGCATGGAGCTTTACGGCCGCCCGCTGCGCCGCCCCGTCAAGAAATCCGACCCGGGCGGCTGAGCGGCCGTCCTTCGCAACCCATACCCACCCCGGCCCCGCCCGGAGCGCGTTTCGCGCGCGAAACCTCCCCGGGGCCCGCCAATGGAGACCGAGCATGAGCGCCATCGTCGACATCGCCGGACGCGAGATTCTGGACAGCCGCGGCAACCCCACCGTCGAGGTGGACGTCACCCTGGAGGACGGCTCCTTCGGCCGCGCCGCCGTGCCCTCGGGCGCCTCCACCGGCGCGCATGAGGCGGTGGAGCTGCGCGACGGCGGCGCGCGCTACAACGGCAAGGGCGTGATGCAGGCGGTCGACGCCGTCAACGGCGAGATCTTCGAGGCGCTGGCCGGCTTCGACGCCACCGAGCAGATCGTGCTCGACCGCGCGATGATCGAGCTCGACGGGACCGAGAACAAGTCGCGGCTCGGGGCCAACGCCATTCTGGGCGTGTCGCTCGCCGCCGCCAAGGCCGCGGCCGAATGCGTGGGGCTGCCGCTTTATCGTTACGTGGGCGGAACTTCGGCGCGGATGCTTCCCGTTCCGATGATGAACATCATCAATGGCGGCGCGCATGCCGACAACCCCATCGACGTGCAGGAATTCATGATCATGCCCGTCGGCGCGACCTCGATCCGCGAGGCGGTGCGGATGGGCGCGGAGGTGTTCCACACGCTGAAATCCGGGCTGAAAGCCGCGGGCCACAACACCAATGTCGGCGACGAAGGCGGGTTCGCGCCCAATATCGGCTCGACCCGCGAAGCGCTCGATTTCATCATGGCGTCCATCGAAAAAGCCGGGTTCCGCCCGGGCGACGACGTGCATATCGCGCTCGATGCCGCCTCGACCGAGTTCTACGAGCATGGCAAATACAACCTTGCCGGCGAGAATGCGGTGCTGACCTCGGCGCAGATGGCCGAGTATCTGGGCAAGCTGGTGGCCGACTACCCGATCATCTCGATCGAAGACGGCATGGCCGAGGATGATTGGGAGGGGTGGAAGACGCTCACCGACCTGATCGGCGAGAAATGCCAGCTGGTCGGCGACGATCTGTTCGTCACCAATTCGAAGCGCCTCAAGACCGGCATCGACATGGGTGCGGCGAATTCGATCCTGGTCAAGGTCAACCAGATCGGCACCCTGACCGAGACCATCGAGGCGGTGGAGATGGCGCATCGGGCCCGCTACACCAGCGTGATGTCGCACCGCTCGGGCGAGACCGAGGACGCCACCATCGCCGACCTCGCCGTGGCGCTGAATTGCGGGCAGATCAAGACCGGGTCGCTGGCGCGCTCGGACCGGCTGGCCAAGTACAACCAGCTGATCCGCATCGAGGAGGAGCTGGGCGAGGCCGCGGAATTCGCCGGCCGGGCCATCCTGCGCGGCTGAGCGGCGCGCGCCCCGACCCGGATTTCCACCGGGTCGGGGCGCAGGGCATCCTTCAAGATCCTGTGTCTGCAAGATGCCTGAAGCCCGCGTTCATGCCTGCGACATGCGCGGCAGGATAAGGGAAGCCCTGACCAATGATCGGGGCGTTCATCATGGCCGACAGCCGCTTCTCTCGTCGCTACCCGTCCGACCGCCCCGAAGCCGAGCCGAAGGGCCCGCTCGATCATCTGCGCATCTTCGCCGCCGACGCGGCCGACCGGGTGGTCCAGCCGCGCCGCGCCGTCAAGCCGCTGAGCAGCCAGCGCCGGCTGAGCGGCCGCGGCGGGTTCCCCCCGCTGCGCCGGGTCGCGGTGGTGCTGGCCGGGATGGCGGTGCTGGTGATCCTGCGTTCCGCCATCGCCTGAGCTTAACGCTTCAAATCCCCGCAAGAATGTGAGAAAAGATCGTCAGAGGCGGTCAACCGCCCAGGATCGAGCAGCGGCTGCGCCGAGGCGTGGGCCTTGAACGGGCGATGAGCGACATGAACGAGAACGGCGCCACGCGACGGGCCATCGCGGCCGGATTCGGCTTCTTCGTGGTGGGCGCGACCTGCTATTTCGGCTATGCGGCCCTGCAGGGCGACACCGGCCTGGTCGAACAGCTGCGTCTGACCCGGGAGAAGGCGGAGCTTGAGACCCAGCTGGCCGGCATCCAGGCCGAGCGGCGGCGGATGGAGAATCTCACCCATCGGCTGTCGGACCGCTATCTCGACATCGACCTGCTGGATGAGCGCGCCCGCGCGGTGCTGGGCTATGTGCGGGCCGACGAGATCGTCATCCGCTGAGGCGGCCCGCCCCCTCCCGGCCGGACGGAACGCCCGACGAGGCGAAGCGATACGCGAGCGCACGAAACTTCCCGTCCCGCATTGCAAACCGCAATTCCCGGACCGAGTTATTGCGTGCGCCGGCGCTGCCTTGGCGGTAAGACGGCTGTCGACGCCCTGAACGATGCGCCCCATGACGAAACGACGGGAGGACCTGCAATGGCCGCCACACGGCAACGCAAGCCGAACGCGTCAAAGGAAGAGCTGCTCGGTTATTATCGGGACATGCTCCTCATTCGACGCTTCGAGGAGAAAGCCGGCCAGCTCTACGGCATGGGCCTGATCGGCGGCTTCTGCCACCTCTACATCGGCCAGGAGGCCGTGGTGGTGGGGGTCGAGGCGGCCGCGAAGGAAGGCGACCAGCGGGTCACCACCTATCGCGACCACGGGCATATGCTCGCCTGCGGCATGGATCCCGACGGGGTGATGGCCGAGCTGACGGGGCGCGAAGGCGGCTATTCCCGCGGCAAGGGCGGGTCGATGCACATGTTCTCCAAGGAGAAGGAATTCTACGGGGGACATGGGATCGTCGGGGCCAACGTGCCGCTGGGCGCGGGCCTGGCCTTCGCCAACAAGTATCGCGGCAACGACCACGTGGCCTGCGCCTATTTCGGCGACGGCGCCGCGAACCAGGGCCAGGTCTACGAGACCTTCAACATGGCGAGCCTGTGGAAGCTTCCGGTGATCTTCATCATCGAGAACAACCAGTACGCCATGGGGACCTCGATGAAGCGCGGCTCGTCCTCGCCGGCGCTCTACACCCGCGGGGCGGCCTTCGGCATTCCCGGCGAGGCGGTGGACGGCATGGATGTGCTGGCGGTCCGCGACGCGGCGGTGAAGGCCGTGGCGCACTGCCGGTCGGGCGAAGGCCCGTATATCCTGGAAATGAATACGTATCGCTATCGCGGTCACTCGATGTCGGATCCGGCCAAATACCGGACCCGCGAGGAAGTGACGAAAATGCGCGAGACCCGCGACCCGATCGAGCATGTGCGCGAGCTGCTGACGATGGCCGGCGGGGCCACCGACGATGAGCTGAAAGCCATCGACAAGGAGGTTCGCGAGCGGATCAACAAGTCGGCCGAGTTCGCCCAGGCCAGTCCGGAGCCGGATCTTTCCGAGCTCTGGACCGACGTTTACGCCTGAGGGGACCCGACATGACCATCCAGATCCTGATGCCGGCGCTGTCCCCGACCATGGAGGAGGGGACGCTTTCGAAATGGAACGTCAAGGAGGGGGACAAGGTCTCCTCCGGCGACGTGATCGCGGAGATCGAGACCGACAAGGCCACGATGGAATTCGAG
>NZ_JBSRTQ010000215.1:0-5217 GCF_055129145.1 Albimonas sp.
TTGGGATCCTCCTGCGCCGCCGGGTTCACGATGTCGTTCGCGCCGATGATGATCACCACGTCGGTGGTGGGGAAATCCTCGTTGATCTCGTCCATCTCCAGCACGAAGTCGTAGGGCACCTTGGCCTCGGCCAGCAGCACGTTCATGTGCCCCGGCAGACGGCCCGCGACCGGGTGGATGGCGAAGCGCACCTCCTTGCCCTTGGCGCGCAGCCGGCGGGTCAGTTCCGACACCGAGGACTGCGCCTGCGCCACCGCCATGCCGTAGCCCGGCACGATGATGACGCTGTCGGCCTCGTCCAGCGCCGAGGCGACGCCGTCCGCGTCGATGGCGATCATCTCGCCGTCGATCTCCATCGCCGGGCCCGACGATCCGCCGAACCCGCCCAGGATGACCGAGACGAAGTGGCGGTTCATCGCCTTGCACATGATGTAGCTGAGGATCGCGCCCGAGGACCCGACCAGCGCGCCGACGACGATGAGCAGATCGTTGCCGAGCGAGAAGCCGATCGCCGCCGCGGCCCACCCCGAATAGGAGTTGAGCATCGACACCACCACCGGCATGTCGGCGCCGCCGATGCCCATGATCAGGTGGTAGCCGATGAACAGCGCCGCCAGCGTCATCAGGATCAGCGGCAGCACCCCGCCGCCGCTCGCGTACCAGACGAGGCAGAGCACCGAGATCGCCGCCGCGCCGGCGTTGAGCATGTGGCCGCCGGGCAGCTTGGTCGCCGCCGAGGACACTTTGCCCGCGAGCTTGCCATAGGCGATCACCGAGCCGGTGAAGGTCACCGCGCCGATGAACACGCCGAGGAAGAGCTCGACCCGCAGGATCGAGATCTCCACGTCGGTCTTGTGGGCGAGCAGCGCCGCGAAGCCCTTGAGGCCGGCGCGGGCGGTCTCGTCCATCGCCATCACGCGGACCAGCTCGACATGGGCGTTGTAGCCCACGAAGACCGCCGCGAGGCCGACCAGCGAGTGCATGGCGGCGACCAGCTGCGGCATCTCGGTCATCTGCACGCGCTTGGCGACGATGTAGCCGATGGCGCCGCCGCCGGCGATCAGCGCGACCGAGAGCAGCCACAGGCCGGAGCCCGGGCCGATCAGCGTCGCCGCCACCGCCAGCGCCATGCCGGCGATGCCGTACCACACGGCGCGCTTGGCGCTTTCCTGGTTCGACAACCCGCCGAGCGACAGGATGAAGAGCACCGCGGCGACCACGTAGGCCGCGGTCGAGAATCCGTAATCCATCTCCGCGCCTCCCTTACGATTTCTGGAACATGGCGAGCATGCGCCGGGTGACGAGGAAGCCGCCGAAGATGTTGATGCCGGCCATGAACACCGACAGCGCGCCCAGGAGGATCACGATCCAGGAGCCCGAGCCGATCTGCATCGCCGCGCCGAGGATGATGATCGACGAAATCGCGTTGGTCACCGCCATCAGCGGCGTGTGCAGGCTGTGCGCCACGCCCCAGATCACCTGGAAGCCGATGAACACCGACAGCACGAAGACGATGAAGTGCTGCATGAAGCTCGCCGGCGCGACCAGACCCACGGCCAGCAGCAGCACGGCGCCGATGGCCAGAAGCGTCACCTGGTTGCGGGTCTGCTTCTTGAAGGCGGCCGTCTCCGCGGCGCGCTTCTCCTCCGCGGTCAGGACCTTCTCCTTCTCCTTCGGCTTGGCCGCGGCGATGGCCTTCACCTTGGGGGGCGGGGGGGGATAGGTGATCTCGCCGGCGTGGACCACGGTCGAGCCGCGGATCACGTCGTCCTCCATGTTCACCACCGGCGTCCCGTTCTTCTCGGGCGTCAGGTCGAACAGCATGTGGGCGATGTTGGTGCCGTAGAGGTTGGACGACTGGGTCGCCATCCGGCTCGGCAGATCGGTGTAGCCGATGATGGTCACGCCGTTCTCGGACACGATCTTCTGGTCCGGCACGGTCAGGTCGCAGTTGCCGCCGCGCTCGGCCGCGAGGTCGACGACCACGGAGCCGGGCTTCATCGCCAGGACCATGTCCTCGAGCCACAGCTTGGGGGCCGGGCGTCCGGGGATCAGGGCGGTGGTGATGACGATGTCGACTTCGGGGGCCTGGGCGCGGAACAGCTCGAGCTGCTTCTCGCGGAATTCCGGGCTGGAGGGGGCGGCGTAGCCCCCGGTCCCGGCGCCGTCCTGGCTGTCCTCGAAATCGAGGAACAGGAATTCGGCGCCCATCGACTCGATCTGCTCGGCCACTTCGGGGCGCACGTCGAAGGCGCGAACGACCGCGCCGAGCGCCTGGGCCGCGCCGATGGCGGCCAAGCCCGCGACGCCGGCGCCGACCACCATCACCTTGGCGGGGGGCACCTTGCCCGCGGCGGTGATCTGGCCGGTGAAGAAGCGGCCGAAATTGTTGGCCGCCTCGATCACGGCGCGATAGCCGCCGATATTGGCCATGGACGACAGCGCGTCCATCTTCTGCGCGCGGCTGATCCGGGGCACCATGTCCATGGCGATCACGGTCAGCTTCTTGGCGTTCAGCTTGTCCAGCAGCTCGGGGTTCTGCGCCGGCCAGATGAACGAGATCAGCAGCTTGCCCTCGGGCGCCGCCTCCACCTCCTCATCCGACGGGCCGCGGACCTTCACGATGATGTCCGCCTGGTCCCACAGCTCCGCCGCCGAGCCCAGGACCGTCACGCCCGCTTCGCGGTAGGCGTCGTCGGTCAGGCTCGCGGCTTCGCCGGCGCCGGCCTCGACCAGGCATTCGTAGCCCAGCTTCTGCAGCCGCTTGGCGCTGTCGGGGGTGAGCGCGACGCGCTTCTCCCCCTCGAAAATCTCTTTCGGGGCGCCGATTTTCATCAAGCCCTCCTCCCTCGTTCTCCTCCAGGACGCGGTGCCGGGTCCCGGCCGAAGAAGACCGCCCGGACCGCGATCTGTCCACCGGGCAATTTGCGCGTGGAAGGGAAATAGGCAAGACGCCGGAGGCATGTATTGCGCAATAATGTTGCGCGCGGGCGCGCGGCGGCTTGATTTTCGCCTGACCTGTGTCAGGTTTCGGGCGGTCGCGGATGGATTCGGGGCGATGATGCCCGAAAGCACAGCCTGAGACTGTGATATGTGCGCGATTGATTCGCCGCCCCGTTGTTTTCTCCGACGCCATTTCCCGGCTTGATTTCGCAAAGACCCGGGCATATGCCCGTAACCGGCCGGCCGCAGCGTCCGCCTTGCGCGCCGCCCTGTCCCCGGCCGCGCGCCCCAAAGCCCCCGGGACCGAGGAGACCGCCGATGACGTCCACGACCCTCGCGCGCGCGCTCGAAGCCAGAGGCGTGCATTACGGCTGGGTGGTGGCGGGGATCACTTTCCTGACCATGCTGGCCACCGCCGGGGCGCTGGGCTCGGCCGGGGTGATGATCGTGCCGCTGCGCGAGGAATTCGGCTGGACCACGGCCGAGATCTCCACCGCGCTGGCCATCCGCTTTCTGCTGTTCGGGCTGCTGGGGCCGTTCGCGGCGGCCTTCATGAACCGCTTCGGGGTGCGGCAGGTCACCGCGACGGCGCTGGCGATGATCGCGGGCGGGGTGGTCGCCTCGTTCTTCATGACCGAGCTCTGGCAGATGATGGCGCTCTGGGGCGTGGTGATCGGCATCGGCACCGGCATGACCGCGCTGGTGCTCGGCGCGACGGTGGCGACGCGCTGGTTCACCCATCGGCGCGGGCTGGTGATGGGGCTGATGACCGCGTCCAACGCCACCGGGCAGCTGGTGTTCCTGCCCCTCGTCGCCTCGCTGACCGAGGTCCATGGCTGGCGGACCGCGCTGACCGTGACCGTGGTCGGGCTGACGGCGGCCTTCGCGCTGGTCCTGATCTTCATGCGCGACCGGCCGGCGGATCTGGGCCTCGCCCCCCATGGCGGGACCGAGATCCAGCCGATCCCGGCGCGCACCACGGGCCTCAAGCCGCTGCTGGTGGCGCCGGTGACCACGCTGTTCGAGATCGCGCGGACCCGCACCTTCTGGATCCTGTTCATCACCTTCTTCATCTGCGGCTTCTCCACCAACGGGCTGATCCAGACCCACTGGATCGCGCTTTGCGGCGACTTCGGCGTGATGCCGGTGGCCGCGGCCGGAATGCTGGCGGTGATCGGGGTCTTCGACCTCGCCGGGACCATCGGCTCGGGCTGGCTCTCGGACCGCTTCGACAACCGCCGCCTGCTCGCCTGGTATTACGGGCTGCGGGGGCTGTCGCTGGTGTTCCTGCCGTTCTCGGATTTCTCGGTGAACCAGCTGGCGGTGTTCGCGGTGTTCTACGGCCTCGACTGGGTGGCGACGGTGCCGCCGACGGTGCGCCTCGCCGCCGAGCGCTTCGGGGCGGAACGCGCGCCGCTGGTGTTCGGCTGGGTCTTCGCCGGCCACCAGGTCGGCGCGGCCGCGGCCGCCTGGATGGCGGGCACGGTGCGCACCGATTTCGGCACCTACCTGCCGGCGCTCTATGCGGCGGGCGTGCTGTGCCTGATCGCGGCGGTCCTGATCCTGGCGCTGTCGCGCTCCGCCCCGCGCGGACAGGCGGCGGGGGTTCCGGCCTGACCGGAGAGGAGGCCATGCGCCAGCGCACCGACTGCTACTGCAACGCGCTCCGCAAGGCCGGCCGCCGGCTGACCGCGCGCTACGACGCGGCGCTGGCTCCGGCGGGGATCAATGTCGGCCAGTTCGCCATGCTGCGGCAGGTCGACCATGCGGTCGAGATCTCCCTGACCGAGCTGGGGCGGCGGGCGGAGCTCGACCGCTCCACCGTCGGGCGCAACGCGCGGGTGCTGGTGCGCGACGGGCTGCTGGACAGCGCGCCCGGGGCCGACCGGCGCGAGGCGACGCTGCGACTGACCCCGGCGGGGCGGGACACGCTGGCGGTCGCCGCGCCGCTATGGGCCCAGGTCCAGGACGAGATCGAGGCGATGCTCGGCCTCGACGACGCCCGTGCGCTGCGCCGGGTGCTGCACGGTCTCTGACCCGGGCCCGGGGGTGGGTCTCGACATCTCCCGCGCTCCAGTCGGCATCTGGGGCGACGTGGGAGTCGACGTCGGGCCGTTCCTGTCATATAATGGCGAAAAGATGGCGTCCCGCCGCCCGTCGCGAGGACGTCACAACGCTGTCGTGCGCCACGGGCATTGTTCCCGAATGCGCCGACCTCGACCGGACCCATCGCCGCGAGCCCGTCGCCAGCGCCGCCGTCCGTCCTGCGCCTAC
>NZ_JBSRTQ010000216.1:0-5150 GCF_055129145.1 Albimonas sp.
GGCGATCCGCCGCCGCCGGCGCGACCGGGGCGCGGCGCCCGGCTTGCCGCCTCATCCTCGCGCGCATCCGACGGAATCCCGCTTGCGACCAAGCGCCGCCGGGCATAGGTTCCGCGGCATGTCCGGACCTCTCGTCATATCCGATCGCGCCCGCCTGCCCTGGCGGTTCTACGCAAGGCTCGCCGAGCTCCCCCTTCGGGGCTGAGCCCGCGCGCCGGCGTTCTTTTCACGCCCGGCCTCCTGACGACGCCCCCCCCCGCGACGACCCCTCGCGACGACCCCCATTCCGGAGACCATCCGATGTCCGCCCCCAAGACGCTCTACGACAAGATCTGGGACGCCCACCTGGTGAGCGAAGCAGACGACGGCACCTGTCTGATCTACATCGACCGGCACCTGGTTCACGAAGTCACCTCGCCCCAGGCCTTCGAGGGCCTGCGCATGGCCGGCCGCAAGGTGCGCCGCCCCGACGCGACCGTCGCCGTGCCCGACCACAACGTGCCGACCACGCTCGACCGCGCCAAGGGGATCGAGAACGAGGAGAGCCGCATCCAGGTCGAGGCGCTGGAGCGCAACGCCAAGGAAAACGGCATCACCTATTACGGCGTCGACGACGTCCGTCAGGGCATCGTCCACATCATCGGGCCGGAGCTGGGCTGGACCCAGCCGGGCATGACCATCGTGTGCGGCGACAGCCATACCGCGACCCATGGCGCCTTCGGGTCGCTGGCGCATGGCATCGGCACGTCGGAGGTCGAGCATGTGCTCGCCACCCAGACGCTGATCCAGCGCAAGGCCAGGAACATGCTGGTGAAGGTCGAGGGCGAGCTGCCCCCCGGCGTCACCGCCAAGGACATCACCCTGACCATCATCGGCAAGACCGGCACCGCCGGCGGCACCGGCTACGTCATCGAATACGCGGGCTCCGCCATCCGGGCGCTGTCGATGGAAGGCCGCATGACGCTGTGCAACATGGCGATCGAGGGCGGCGCGCGCGCGGGCCTCGTCGCGCCGGACGAGAAGACCTTCGCCTATGTGATGGGCCGCCCGCAGGCCCCCAAGGGCGCGGCCTGGGAGATGGCGCTCGCCTACTGGAAGACCCTCTTCTCCGACGACGGCGCGCATTACGACAAGGTGGTGGAGATCGACGCCGCCGACATCGCCCCGGTGGTGACCTGGGGCACCTCGCCCGAGGACGTGCTGCCGATCACCGCCTCGGTGCCCGCGCCCGGCGATTTCACCGGCGGCAAGGTCGACGCGGTGCAGCGCTCGCTCGACTATATGGGGCTGACGGCGGGGACCAGGCTCTCGGACATCGAGATCGACGCGGTGTTCATCGGCTCCTGCACCAACGGCCGGATCGAGGACCTGCGCGAAGTGGCGAAGGTGATGGAGGGCCGCAAGGTCAAGGCCGGGCTCCGGGCGATGATCGTGCCGGGCTCGGGCCTGGTGCGCGCCCAGGCCGAGGAGGAGGGCATCGCCCAGAAGCTCATCGACGCGGGCTTCGAGTGGCGGATGGCCGGCTGCTCGATGTGCCTCGCGATGAACCCCGACCAGCTTGAACCGGGGGAGCGCTGCGCCTCGACCTCCAACCGCAATTTCGAGGGCCGTCAGGGCCGCGGCGGCCGCACCCATCTGCTGAGCCCGGCGATGGCCGCGGCGGCGGCGGTGACCGGCCGGCTGACCGACGTGCGCGACCTGGTCTGAGGACCGGATTCGGGGACGGGGCGGCTTTCGGGCCGCCCCGCTGCGTTTCGGAGGCTCGGTTCCCGCGGCCTTTTTCGCAAGGCGTTTATCTTATGGCAGTCCCCCCGAAACTCTGGGGCGTTCACATGCCCGCCACGCAAAGCGCGGCCGCCCTGTCGGAGGGCTTCGTCGCCATCGGCTGGGCTGCGCTCGGCGACCTGTCGCGCCTGCCCGCCTCGCGCGAGGCGTTCAAGGCCGCTGTCGATGCCGCCGGGCTCGCCGACCGGCCGGGCGCAATTCCGGTCTGGGCCGGGGTGCTCTACCGTTTTCTGCATGAGATGAAGCAAGGCGACGTGGTGATCTTCCCCTCCAAGGACGATCGCATGGTCAATTTCGGCGTGGTCGAGGGCGGATACGAGCACCAGCCGGACGTGGACCTCCACCCCAACCGGCGCCGGGTGCGCTGGGTGCGCCGGATGCCGCGCGCCGCCTTTTCGCAGTCCGCGCTGCACGAGATCGGTTCGGCGATGACGCTGTTCGCGATCTCCACCCATGCCGAGGAGTTCACCGCGGCGATGGAGGGACGGCCCTTCGCGGCGAGCGCAGTGGAGGACGTGGACGAGGAAAGCGTCGAGGAGGTCTCGGCCCAGGTCGAGGAATCCACCGAGGACTTCATCCTCAAGCGCCTGAAATCAGGCCAGTCGCCCAACCAGTTCGAGCATTTCGTGGCGCATCTGCTGACCTGCATGGGCTATCATGCGCGCGTCACCAAGGCGTCGGGCGACGGCGGCGTGGACGTGATCGCCCATCGCGACGAGCTGGGCTTCGAGCCGCCGATCATCAAGGTGCAGGTGAAGCAGGTGCTCGACCAGATCGGACGGCCTGCGGTGCAGCAGCTGCATGGCGCCATCGAGACCGGGGAGCATGGGCTCTTCGTCACGCTGGGCGGCTATTCCAACGACGCGCGGGTGTTCGAGCGGGGCAAGCCCAACCTGCGGCTGATCGACGGCGAGACGCTCATCGGGTTGATCTACAACCACTATCATCGGTTCGAGCCGCGCTGGCAGCGGCTGATCCCCCTGCGCCGGGTCTATATTCCGGGCGGCGCGGCGGGCTCGGAAAACTGATCGCGGGCCCCGCGGCCCCTCGCCCGCGCTCGGGGGACGGCTCGGGCGGGGCGATGCGGAGGGGAGCGCAGCGCAGCGGCATGAGGGCCGCCCGCGCCGCGCTCCCTTCGACGAGGGCTTCAGCCCCGCAGACGCCGCGCGTTGCTGCGCGCCTTGAGCGACACCGGCTCGGCCGCGTCGAGCATCGCATGCTCCGGCGACATGCCCGAAGCCAGCGCCAGGGCCCCCGCCTCGATGCTGCGCGCGAAGGCGGCCGGCTTCTCGGTCATCATCCGCATCGCCTCGTCGGCGGACATCGACCCGGTCATCATCATCAGGGACCGGCGCGCGATCACCTCGGCCGACGCGATGGTCGTTTCGGTGTGCATCGCCCAGAGGTCGGTCCAGACCCGCCACGGGTGCATCAGGTCGAGCCCCTTGCTCCGTTCGGTTGTCCGCTTGGTCATTTCGTCCTTTCCATGAGGTCGCGATCGCGTCGCGACCTCAGTGCCACCCACCGGAAGACTCCGGTCATCGACAGACCATATAGCGTCATTCCTGACAATTGTCTTTCCAATCCGACGCCGCAACCAATCAGCAACCCTGATAGACCGCGGCCGAGCGCGGCGGCCGGCGGGGCGCTCAGGTCGGGGAGGGCTCGCGCAGGGTCGCCCGCATCCGCACCGGCGCGCGGGTGCGCAGGGTGATTTTCCCCAGCGGATCCGGCGGCGGGCCGGCGGGGGTGAGGCGCAGCGCGGGCAGCACTCGGGCCAGCGCCATCACTCCCTCGAGCCGGGCCAGCGCCATGCCGACGCAGATCCGCGGGCCGCCCCCGAACGGGATATGCGCGAAGGGATGGCGTCCGGACTTGGCCCCGCCGAGGAACCGGCCCGGATCGAACACCCCCGGCGCGTCCCAGAACCGCCGGTTGCGGTGGATCAGACCGATCACGATCTGGATGCGGGCGCCGGCGGGGATCGAAAGATCCTCGAACCGATCCGCCTCGATCGACTGGCGGCCCACGGTGAAGGCCGGCGGGTAGAGGCGCAGGATCTCGTCATAGGTCGCCGGCAGCTCGGCCAGCGCGCGGGCCCCGGCGGGGTCGAGGGGGGCGCCGGCGATGGCCTGCGCCTCGGTCACCGCGGCGGCAAGGCGGTCCTGCCAGGCCGGTTCCCGCGAGAGCCTGTCAAAACCCCAGACCAGCGACAGGGCGGTGGTCTCGTGGCCGGCGGCGAAGAGGGTCAGCACCTCGTTGCGGATCGCCGTGCGGTCGAGCAGCGCGCCGGTCTCCTCGTCGCGGGCATGGACGAGGATGTCGAGCAGGTCGGGGGCGTCGGGCTCGCCCGCCTCGCGGCGCGCCATGCGGGCGTCGATCAGCGGGAAGAGCCAGGCGTCGAGCTCGGCCAGCGCCGCCATCGCCGCCTTGCGCGACCGGCGCGGGGCCCAACGGCCGAGGCCCATCACGTCGGCGAAGGGGGGCGAACCCGCGTCGGTGATGGCGATGTCCATCAGCCGGCCGATGCGCGCGGTCTCCTCGCCCATCGCGGAGGAGAAGAACGCCTCCATCGCCACCCGCATGGCGAGTTCGGAGACCTCGGCGCTCAATTCCACCTCGCCGCCGCCGGGCGCGGCGGCGACGGCGCGCCAGCGGTCGGCCATCGCCTCCACATGGCGGGTCACCACGCCCTCGACGCCGCGGATGGCGCGGGCGTTGAAGGCGGGCGAGATCAGGCGGCGGCGCTGGCGCCAGGCGGGGCCGTCGAGGGTGAGGCTGGAGGCGCCGAGGAATTTGGCGAAGACGATCTCGTAGAACCGCCCCTTCACGTAGTTGCCGGCGTTGCCCTGCAGGATGTGGCGGGCGAGGTCCGGGTCGTTGACGGTGATGACGATTTCCGGGCCGACGCGGGTGACATGCCAGCGGCGGTCGGCCAGCTCGGGATGCACCATGTCGAGCAGGTTGCGGGACGCGCGGCGGATGGTGCGGATGGTGTTGATCCGGCGCAGCAGTTTCGAGCCGGCGAGCCGGTCGAGCGACGGCGGCGGGGAGGCCGGGATGTAGAGCAGGTCGCGTTCGAGCCGCGCGCGCTCCGCCGGGGTTTCGGTCCAGGCGGGCGGCGTCGAGCGGGTGGGGCGGGCAGGCGCGTCGGCGTCGGTCATCGGGGCGACTTCCTGGCTGGTGCGCCGGGCCGGGAGGGACGCGACGGACTCGGGGCGAGATTATCCCGCGAAGGGTGGCGATGTCACGGCTGGGGGCGGCGGTTCCGTCGCGCAGGCGGGACCGTTGCGAGGCGCCGCGTCCAGGGTCGCGGCGGCGGCGGCGGCGGGGCACCCGCGGCGCGCGGGGACGGCGGCGCGGGT
>NZ_JBSRTQ010000217.1:0-5085 GCF_055129145.1 Albimonas sp.
TGGTGGGCGGTACTGGATTCGAACCAGTGACCCCAGCGATGTGAACACTGTGCTCTACCAACTGAGCTAACCGCCCGGTGACGCGCTCATTAAGGGGCGCGTCGGGTGGGGTCAAGAGGGGTCGGACGCCGGACGCAGGGTTTCGAGCAGGGCGGGCAATTCGGCGTAGGCGCCGGTCAGCGCCTCGGGCGCCAGCGCGGCCAGGTTGTCCGCCGACAGGCCGAAATCCATCAGCACGCAGGGGATGCCGGCGGCGCGCGCGGCGGAACGGTCGGTGACGGTGTCGCCGACCATCGCCGCGCGCGCGAGCGTCGAGCCCGCGCGCTCGGCCGCCGCGCGCACCGGGCGGGGGTCGGGCTTGGGCGCCTCCACGCTATCCGCGCCGATGAGGGAGCCGAAGCGGGGCAGCACGCCGAGCGCGTCGAGCAGCAGGCGGGCCAGACGCTCGGGCTTGTTGGTGCAGATGGCGAGGCGCCAGCCGGCGGCCTCCAGCACGTCCAGCGCCGCCTCGACCCCGGGGAAGAGGTGGCTTTCGTCGGCGATGCGGGCCTCGTAGGCGGCGAGCAGGGCGGGCACGGCGGCCTCCACCGCGGGTTCGATCCGCGCGGCTTCCCAGCCCTCGCGCGCGAGGCCGAGGCGCAGCATCGCCCGCCCGCCGCGGCCGGAGGTTCCGGCGTCGCCCACCGGGTCGAGGCGCGCGGCGACGCCGATCCCCGCCAGCGCGGTATTGGCGGCGCCGATCAGGTCGCGAGACGTGTCGGCGAGCGTGCCGTCGAGGTCGAAGATCGCGCAGCGCGGGGTCATCGGGGCGACCTTTGGTCGGGAAGGCGAGGCTCCGAAACGCGCTGCAACAACATATGACCGTCCCCGACATTCCGTTTGCACTTAAGGCGGTGTTAAGGCTCGGCCCATGGAACGTCCAGCTGACTCGAAGCCCCGCCCCTGCGCCGCCGTGATCCTCGCGGCGGGCGCGGGAACCCGCATGCGCTCGGCGCTGCCGAAAGCCCTGCATCCCGTGGGGGGCTTTTCGTTGCTCGCCCATGTGATGGCCGCGGCGGAGGCGCTGCGCCCCGAGCGGATGGTGATCGTCGCGGGCCATGGGGCGGAGGCGGTGACCGCCGCCGCCCGCGCGATCCGGCCCGATGTGGAAGTGGCGATCCAGGCGGAGCAGCTCGGCACCGCGCATGCCGCCGGTCAGGCCCGCGCGGCGCTGGCGGGGTTCGAGGGCGACGTCTTCGTGCTTTACGCCGACACGCCGCTGGTCCGGCCCGAGACGCTCGCCGCCATGGCCGCGGCGCGCGAGGCAGGCGCCGCCGTCGTGGCGCTGGGCTTCGAGGCGGCCGACCCGACGGGCTACGGGCGCCTGATCCTCGAGGACGGCGAACTGGTCCGGATCGTGGAGGAGAAGGAGGCGACCGAGGCCGAACGCGCCATCCGCTTCTCCAATTCCGGCGTGATCTGCGCGGAGGCGCCGGCGGTGTGGGACTGGCTCTCCGAAGTCTCCAACGACAACGCCAAGGGCGAATATTACATCACCGATCTGGTGGAGATCGCGCGCGCCGACGGCCGCCGCGCCGCCGCCGTCGCCTGTCCGGAGGCGGAGACGCTGGGCGTGAACTCGCGCGCCCAGCTGGCCCAGGCGGAGGCGGCGTTCCAGGCCCGCGCCCGGGCGGCGGCGATGGCGGCGGGGGTGACCCTGACCGCGCCGGAAACCGTGTTCTTCGCGCTCGACACCCGCATCGCGGCGGATGTCTCCGTCGGCCCCAACGTGGTGTTCGGGCCGGGGGTGGTGATCGAGACCGGGGCCGAAATCCGCGCCTTCTCCCATATCGAGGGCGCGCATGTGGGTCGGGACGCGATCATCGGCCCCTTCGCCAGGCTGCGGCCGGGGGCGGAGATCGGGACCGGCGCGCATGTCGGCAACTTCGTCGAGCTGAAGAACGCCGTGCTGGGGGAGGGGGCGAAAGCCAACCACCTCACCTATCTGGGGGACGTCACGGTCGGCGCCGGCGCCAATATCGGGGCCGGAACCATCACCTGCAATTACGACGGGTTCCAAAAACACCGGACCGAGATCGGGGCGGGGGCCTTCATCGGCTCGAACTCGGCGCTGGTGGCGCCGGTCTCGGTCGGGGCGGGGGCCACGGTGGGCGCGGGGTCGGTGATCACCGGCGACGTGCCTGACGACGGCCTGGCGGTGACCCGCGCCCCGCAGGAGACGCGTCCCGAAGGCGGGCGGCGTCTGCGCGAAAAACTGGCGGCCGAAAAGGCCGCGAAACAGGGCTGATCCGCCCGTCAGAGGCGGACGCCCCCCCCGAGGCAGGCCGAGCAGGCCGGAACAACAAGGAGCGCTGCGCATGTGCGGCATTGTCGGGATCCTGGGCAAGGACCGTGAGGCGGCGCCGGTGCTGCTGGACGCGCTGCGGCGCCTGGAATACCGGGGCTATGACAGCGCCGGCATCGCCACGGTGGACCATGGTCGGCTCGACCGTCGCCGGGCCCCGGGCAAGCTGACCGCGCTGGAGGCCGCGCTGGAGGCCTCGCCCCTGACCGGGTCGTCCGGCATCGGGCATACCCGCTGGGCCACCCATGGCGCGGCGACGATGACCAACGCCCATCCCCACGCCTCGGCCCGCGTCGCGGTCGTGCATAACGGCATCATCGAGAACTTTCGGGAGCTGCGCGCGCTGATGGCGGCGCAGGGGCACAGCTTCGTCACCCAGACCGACACCGAGACCATCGTCCATCTCTGCCAGGACTACATGGACCGCGGGCTTTCCCCGGTGGAGGCGGCGTCCGAGACGCTGGGCCGGCTGGAAGGCGCTTTCGCGCTGGCCTTCCTCTTCGAGGGCGAGGACGACCTGATCGTCGCCGCTCGCCGCGGCTCGCCCCTCGCCATCGGCTGGGGGGAGGGGGAGATGTTCGTGGGCTCCGACGCGCTGGCGCTCGCGCCCATGACCGCGCGCATCACCTATCTGGAGGAAGGCGACTGGGCGGTGATCACCCGCGCGGGGGCCGAGATCCATGACGACGCCGGGCGCATCGTCACCCGCCCGGTGCAGGTGGTGGCGCGCGAGTCGGTGATGATCGACAAGGCCGGCCACCGCCACTTCATGGCCAAGGAGATCCACGAGCAGCCCACCGTCTCCACCTACGCGCTGGCCCATTATGTCGACGCGCTCACCGGCCTGATCCGGTCGGAGGCCGAGGCGGTGGATTTTTCGACCGTCGACCGGGTGGTGCTGGTGGCCTGCGGGACGGGGCACTACGCCTGCGCCATCGCAAAGTACTGGTTCGAGAAGATCGCGCGGCTGCCGGTGGAATGCGACATCGCCTCGGAATTCCGCTACCGCTCGCCCCCCTTGTCGAAGCGCGACGCCGCCGTCTTCGTCTCCCAGTCCGGGGAGACGGCGGATACGCTCGCCGCGCTGCGCTACGCCGCCCCCCATGTGGGGCATGTGCTGTCGGTGGTGAACGTCGCCGAATCATCCATCGCGCGCGAATCGCAGATCGTGCTGCCGATCCTGGCGGGGCCGGAGATCGGGGTCGCCTCCACCAAGGCCTTCACCTCGCAGCTGGTGACGCTCGCGGCGCTGGCGCTGCTCGCCGCCCGCCAGCGCGGCGTGATCGACGCGGACGAGGAGCGGCGCCTGGTGCGCATCCTCTCCGAAACCCCGCGCAAGCTGGCCGAGGCCATCGCCTGCGCGCCCGAGATCGAGGCCGCCGCCCTGACCTTGGCGGAGGCGCGCGACGTGCTCTATCTCGGCCGCGGCCCGATGTTCCCGCTGGCGATGGAAGGCGCGCTGAAGCTCAAGGAGATCAGCTACATCCATGCCGAGGGCTATGCGTCGGGAGAGCTGAAGCACGGGCCGATCGCGCTGGTCGACAGCTCGGTCCCCGTGGTGGTGCTGGCGCCGCGCGACGGGCTCTTCGAAAAGACCATCTCCAACATGCAGGAGGTGATGGCGCGCGGCGGGCGGATCGTGCTGTTCACCGACGCCGCCGGGGCCGAGGCCGCGGCCGAGGGCGCCGCGCGGGTGGTGGTGATGCCCGATTGCGACCCGCTGATCGCGCCCATCGTCTACGCCGCGCCGGCCCAGCTTCTGGCCTATTACGCGGCGGCGTTCCTGGGAAAAGACGTGGACCAGCCGCGCAATCTCGCCAAGTCCGTTACTGTGGAGTAGTCGACGAAAATAAGGTAGAAGCGCACGTAACGTGAGGGGACGTCGTTCCGCGAACCATCCGTAGCCGGGGCCGATACGCCGGTTCGGTCGGAAGCGTCGCGTGGCGAACAGGGCGCAATACGGGCAAGGCGCCGAAAAAAATTGAGCAGACAAGTCGAGCCCCGCTTCGTTCGCAGCGGGTGTGGCCGGCGGACTGGAGCGAGACAATGAGCATTTCCTGGGCGCGATGCGCTTTGCTGACGCTTGCCGCGTCAGGACTGTCGGGATGTCTGGGCCTGGGCGCCCCGAAGGTCGAGGAGGCCAAGGCCAATCCGTTGATTCGCCCCGACTGCTACACCGTCGATCCCTACAAGCCGATCCGCATCGCCAAGCCCGATCCCAAGGCGCCGAAACAGTCGGCGTCCTATCTCGGGCGCTGGGGCGGGGGCGCCTGGAACGGGTCGGTCTGCCATGACCTGTGGGTGATGGAGGTCGGGGCCGACGGCCATGTGCTGATGTTCGACGCGCACGGGCCCGGCTACACCTCCGACGCCACCGGCTTCCTGCGCCGCGGCGAGATCACGCCGGAGGGCCGCATCCGCGTCCGCAAGGGCGGCGCCATGGTCACCTACTGGATCGAGGACGGGATGCTGCATGGCGAACGGGCGACCACCGGCCGGGTCGACAAGATCGTCATGGCGAAGAAGTCGTGACCGGATCCAGATCATGAGCGGCGACGACGTCGCAGCCTCCGACGCGCCCGAGACGCAGGTTCACGCAGACGCGCCGGATCCGGGCGAGGCGCTCGCCGCCCTGCGCGCGCTGGGCGACCCGGATCGCGCCGCCGAAGCCGCCCGCGCCCACAAGACCGACCGCGAGACGCTGGGCGTCCCGGCGCCCGCCATCGACGCGCTGGCGCGGG
>NZ_JBSRTQ010000218.1:0-5073 GCF_055129145.1 Albimonas sp.
CCGCCCGAGGCGCCGCCGCAGGCGGCCGCCGACGCGCCGCCGGCGGGCGACGCGCGGCACGCGATGAAGATGGCCAAGAAGAAAGCGGCGCGCGACAAGATCATGGCGACCAAGACCGAAGAGAAGGGCCTGATCATCGTCCATACCGGCAAGGGCAAGGGCAAGAGCTCGGCCGCGTTCGGCATGATCTTTCGGTGCATCGCCCATGGCTACCCGACCGCGGTCGTCCAGTTCATCAAGGGCGGCATGGCGACCGGCGAACGCGCGCTGATCCAGGAGCGGTTCTCGGACCTCTGCGAATTCCACGCCATGGGCGAGGGCTTTACGTGGGAGACGCAGGACCGGTCCCGCGACATCGAGATGGCCCAGGCCGCCTGGGCCAAGGCGAAGGAGCTGATCCGCGACCCCAAACACCGCATGGTTCTGCTGGACGAGATCAACATCGCCATCCGCTACGACTACGTGGACGCGGGCGAGGTCGCGGCCTTCCTGGCCGACGAGAAGCCGCCGATGACCCATGTGGTGCTGACCGGGCGCAACGCCGCCGAGGCGCTGATCGAGGCGGCCGACCTGGTCACCGAGATGGAGCTGATCAAGCACCCGTTCCGCTCGGGCGTGAAGGCGCAGGCGGGGGTGGAGTTCTGAGCGCGGGGAAGCCGGATCAGAAGGTCACGAGCGCGACGAGCAGGCTCAGGCAACCGAGGGCCAGGCAGGCGGCGGCCAGGACGATGAGCCGGTCGATTTTCCGCAAGCTCATGGTCCCGTTTCTCTTCAGCGCGATGCGGGCGGGCAGGGGCCGGCCACGGGCCATGTCCTGCGCGATGTCCTCGTCGATATGCGGTGTAGGCTGCATCGCACGAAAATCAGGTAGCCCCGGCTGACAGAGCCGGCAAGCGGCGGTTTCCGGACAATTCGAACGGTTCCGTAGGCGTCCGAAATCGCTTGCAGGCAGCCTTCGGGCGTCGTTGCGTCATCGGCGACGGTGGCCCGGAGAAACCAGTAAAATGCCACGCGTTTCGGCCTCGGTCCGCCCGCCGCGGCGCATCGGCCATCACCGCAAGCGGAGGCGCTCGCATGTCCGTTCTGATGATCCAGGGCGCCGGCTCCAATGTCGGCAAGTCGGTGCTGGTCGCGGGCCTGTGCCGGGCCGCGACGCTCCGCGGGCTGCGGGTCCGGCCGTTCAAGCCGCAGAACATGTCCAACAACGCCGCGGTGACGGTGGATGGCGGCGAGATCGGCCGCGCCCAGGCGCTGCAGGCGCTGGCCTGCGGGGTCGCGCCCCATACCGACATGAACCCGGTGCTGCTGAAGCCGGAATCGGAGACCGGATCCCAGGTCGTGGTGCAGGGCCGGCGCATCGCCACGGCCCGGGCGCGCGACTACGCGGCGATGAAGCCCGCGCTGATGGCGCCGGTGCTGGAAAGCTTCGCCCGCCTGCGCGCCGGGGCCGATCTGGTGATCGTGGAGGGGGCGGGCTCCCCGGCCGAGATCAACCTGCGCGCGGGCGACATCGCCAACATGGGGTTCGCGGCGGCCGCCGGCGTGCCGGTGGTGCTGGTCGGCGACATCGACCGGGGCGGGGTGATCGCGCAGGTGGTGGGCACGCGCGTGGTGCTGGATCCGGCGGACGCCGCCCGCATCCGCGGCTTCGTGATCAACAAGTTCCGCGGCGACCCGAGCCTTTTCGACGACGGCTACCGGATGATCGGGGAACGCTCCGGCTGGACCGGCTACGGCGTGATTCCGTGGTTCCCGGGCGCGGCGCGGCTGCCGGCGGAGGATGCGCTCGACGTCGTCTCCACCCTGCGCGGCGGGGCGCGGATCGTGTGCCCGGTGCTGTCGCGCATCGCCAATTTCGACGATCTCGACCCGCTGAAGCTGGAGTCGGGCGTGTCGGTGGAAATGATCCCGGCCGGCGCGCCCTTGCCCGGCGACGCGGCGCTGGTGATCCTGCCGGGGTCGAAGTCGACGCGCGCCGACCTCGCCTTCCTGCGGGCGCAGGGCTGGGATGTGGATCTGGCGGGGCATGTGCGGCGCGGCGGCCGGGTGCTCGGCCTCTGCGGCGGCTACCAGATGCTGGGCCGCCGGGTGATCGACCCCGACGGGATCGAGGGCGCGCCGGGCGAGACCGCGGGCCTCGGCCTGCTGGACGTCGAGACGGTGATGCTCCCCGAAAAGCGGCTGGAGCGGGTGAGCGCCCGCCATCTTGGTTCCGGCCAGGCGGTGTCGGGCTACGAGATGCATATCGGCCGGACCGAGGGGGCGGATCGCGCGCGTCCCTTCCTCGAGGTCGAGGGCCGGGCCGAGGGCGCGATGTCGCCCGACGGTCGTGTTGCGGGGACCTATGTGCACGGGCTCTTCGCCGAGGACGGGTTCCGTTCGGCCTGGCTCGAACGGCTCGGCGTCGCGCCGTCCGGAGCGGCCTACGGGGCGGAGGTGGAGCAGGCGCTGGACGCGCTCGCGGCCCATCTCGAGGCGCATCTGGATGTCGACGGCCTGCTGCGGCTGGCGGCGGAGGCGGGCTAGATCGCGGCCAGCGCCGCCTCCAGCCGCGCCCATTCCGGTTCCGGCCCGGGCAGGCCGAGCCGCAGCCAGGTCTTCGAATAGGGGAAGGCGCGGGTCCAGATATGGGCGCGGGCCAGCGCCTCGCGCGCCGTTTCCGCGTCGGGCGTGGCGTAGGTGCGGAAGAGGGGCGTGCCGCCGACCAGCGTCCAGCGCGCGGTCCTGGCGAGGCGGTCGAGGCGGGCCGCGTCGCGGGCGAGCTGCCCGCGCATCGCCGCGGCCCAGGCCCGATCCTCCAGCGCCCGCGCCCCGACCCAGAGCGCGGGGCCCGACACCGCCCAGGGCCCGGCCATGTCGCGCAGCCGCCCGATGTCTTCCGGCGCGCCCAGCGCGAAGCCCAGCCGCACCCCGGCCAGCCCGTGGAATTTTCCGAAGCTGCGCAGGACCACCAGCCCGGGGCGGGCGGGGCGGTGGACCAGGGAGACATCCGGGGCGGGATCCGCGAAGCTTTCGTCCACCACCAGCAGGCCGGTGCGGGCGGCGAGCGCTTCGAGCGCCTGCGGTGTGTGGGTCCGGCCGTCGGGGTTGTTGGGGTTGACCACCACGGCGGCGTCGGCGCCGGCGAGGGCGGCGGGGGCGGATGGGGTTTCGACCGTCCAGCCCTCGGCGGCGAAGGCGGCGGCGTGCTCGTTATAGGTGGGCGACAGGATCGCGGCGCGGCCCGCTGGGCGCAGGCGGGGGACCAGTTGAATGGCGGCCTGAGCGCCGGCCATGGACAGGATCGCGGTCGCGGGATGCACGCTCCACGCGGCGCGGGCGGCGGTTTCGGCGGCTTCGAAAAGCGCGGCGCCGGGCAGGGCGCGCCAGACGGGCGCGGGCGGGGCCTGCATCGGCCAGGGACGGCGGTTGATGCCGGTGGAGAGGTCGAGCCAGTCCTCCGCCGCGCCGCCATGGCGGGCGGCGGCCCCGGCGATGTCGCCGCCATGGTCGCGCCCGCCCGCGGTCATGCCAGCACCGCCAGCAGCGCCAGGCAGCCGGCCCAGAGCCACACCGCGCGCCGGTAGAGCTTCAGGCCCCGGCGCAGGTCGGCGGCGGTCGGGTCCGGACTGCGCGGGTTCAGCCACGGCTCGTCCGACATCTGCCGTCCATAGACCCGCGGGCCCGACAGGCGCACGCCGAGGGCCGCAGCCATCGCCGCCTCCGGCCAGCCGCCATTGGGGGAGCGGTGGCGCGGCGCGTCGCGTTTCATCACCGCGATGGGCCGGGCGGGGCGGCCCGAGACCAGCGCGAAGCTCGCCCCGGTCAGCCGCGCCGGGATCCAGTTCACCAGATCGTCGAGCCGGGCGGAGAAGCGGCCGAAGGCCTCGTGCCGCTCGGTCCGGTGGCCGATCATCGAATCGAGGGTGTTGATGGCCTTGTAGGCCGCGATCCCCGGCAGCCCGGCGACCAGTCCCCAGAAGAGGGGGGCGGAAACGCCGTCGGACGCGTTCTCCGCCAGGCTTTCGAGCGCGGCGCGCGCGATCCCGGCCTCGTCCAGCGCGCTGACGTCCCGGCCCACGATGCGGGCGACGGCGATGCGGGCGGCGGGGATGTCGCCGGCCTCGAGCGCGCGGGCGACGGGGGAGACGTGGTCGTGCAGCGAGCGGGCGGCGAGCAGAGGCCAGGCCAGCACCGCGGCCCCGAACGCGCCGACCGGCCCGCCGGGCAGCACCAGCAGCGCGAAGAGCGCGAGGGCGGCGGCGGTGGCGATCACCACCAGGGCGGCGCGGACGCCGGCGCGGCGGCGGGTCTCGCGGTCATCCTCGGGGTGGTTGCGGCGCCGGTCGAGCCGGTCGATCTGCGCGCCCATCCAGATCACCGGATGGCCGATGGCGCGGGCGAGGCGGTCCGGCCAGCCGACCGCGATCTCGATCATGAGGGCGACGAGCATGACGGCGGCGGTCATCGCGGGGCTCCCTGTCGCGGCGCGTGGGCGGCGGTGATGGCACGGGTAGGGTTACCAAATCCGGTAGGCGCGCGGGCGGGGGCGGTCAAGGCGCGTCTCCGGGCGCGAAGGCGATGACGCGGGTCAGCCCGGCTTCGGTCAGCGCGCGGGCGGCGCCGGCGGGGTCGCCCGCGCCCGGCGCGAAGATCAGCGCCCGGGCGGATCCGGTATGCGCGGCGACGAGGCCGAGCGCGCCGTGGGTTTGCATGACGGCGACCAGCGCGGCCGCGTCCGGCCCGCCGCGGCGGGCGAGGTTGCGCCGGGCGCTCTCGCTCGTGAGCGCGGCGAGGACGGGGAGGTCGCCGCGGGCGCAGGCGACGGGCCAGGCCTCGGCCAGGTCGGCGATGTCGGCGAAGTCGAGGTCGCCCGGATCGGTGCGCCGCCCCGGGCCGAGAAAACCGCCGACCACGATCATGCGCGGCAGCGGCGGCAGGGGGGCGAGCGTGCGGGCGGCCCGCGGGGCCCAGAGCCGCTCGGCCGGGGCGGCGAACATCAGCGGATCGGTGGCGCCCTCCTGCGCGAGGCAGATCTTTGCGGCGGCCTCGGGGGAGGGCGCCTCGCGGCCCGCAGCCCGGGCCGCGGCGGCG
>NZ_JBSRTQ010000219.1:0-15500 GCF_055129145.1 Albimonas sp.
ACTTGATCAGCGGCCTGACCGCCGCGTGACTTGATCAGCGGCCCGGGGGTCAGGCGATCACGCGATCAGGCCGCTGATCAAGTCACGCGGCGGTCAGGCCGCTGATCAAGTCACGCGGCGGTCAGGCCGCGATGAACTCGTTCCACTTGCGGACCATGTACTTGTTCTCGTCCATCACCGCGTTCCAGCAGGCGACGGCGCCCATCCGCGCCTCGAACGAGCCGCCGTCGCGGACCTCGCCGACCTGCGCCATGGGCGAGCCCTGCGGGTTGGTGATGACCTCGGTGGCGGGCTTGCCCTCGAACCAGTAGCCCCATTCGTTCTCGGACATGAACAGCTTGGAGGTCTCGGGCACGGCGGAGTAATAGCCCTGACGCATCAGGAAGCCGCCGACCCAGCCAGACAGATACCAGTTGATGTATTCGTAGGCGGCTTCGAGCTCGAGCCCGCTCAGGTTGGCCGAAAGACCAAGCCCGCCGCCCCAGGACCGGTAGCCCTCTTCGAGCGGCTGGTAGACGCAGGGGATCCCCTTCGACTTCACCGCGGTGATCGCCGGCGACCACATCGACTGGATGACGACCTCGCCCGAGGCCATCAGGTTCACGCTCTCGTCGAAGGACTTCCAGAAGGCGCGGAACTGCCCGGCGCGCTTGGCCTCGATGAAGATCGCGATGGTCTTGTCGATCTCGTCCTGGGTCATGTTCCCCTTGTCGCCGTAGGCGACCTCGCCCATCGACTCGCAGACCATGGCCATGTCCATGATCCCGATCGACGAGATGTCGAGGATCGAGGCCTTGCCCTTGAATTCGGGGTTCAGCAGCTCCGACCAGTTGCGGATCGGGCGGTTGATCAGGTCGGGGCGGATGCCGAGCGTGTCGGCGTTGTAGATGGTGGGGATCAGGGTCATCCAGCCGGTCTCGTGATCGGCGAAGCGCTTGCTGCCCGGGCCGTCGGTGAAGCCGACGGTGCTGGGCGCGGTGCCCTGGGCGATGGTGCTTTCGGGGGTCAGCTTGCCGGATTTGAAGATGCCCACGATCTTGTCGTAGTTCTCGATCTTGGTGGTATCCATCGCCTGCAGGTTGCCGGCGCCCCAGACCTTCTTGCAGATCCAGTATTCGATGTCGGCGATGTCGAAGGATTTCGGCTGGGTCGCGGCGCGCTGGGTGACGCTGTCGCTGTCCAGCGCGGTCATCTCGAGGGTGAAGCCGAGATCCTCCTTCACCTTCTCCGCCACTTCGTTGAGGTTCGAGACGCCGGTGCCGAACTGGCGCAGCGTCACGTCCTTGATGTTCTGCGCCCAGATCATCGGCGCCCCGATGACGCCCGAGCCGACGGCTGCGGCGCCGAGCGCGGTGGCGCCCTTCAGCAGCCCGCGGCGGGAAACGCCCTTGGTCTCGAACCTGTCCATGTGTCTCTCCTTGTTTTCCCTGTCGGCGACCGGGGTTTCGGCCCGGCCGGGTTCTTTCTTGCGGCCCCGCCTCAGGCGGCGAGCCGGTGGGCGTCCTCGGGCTTCCAGGCGAGCATCACCTGCTCGCCCAATTGCACCGGGTCGCTGAAGAACTGGGCGTCGGGGACCACGGCGGTCAGCTCGCCCAGCTGGTCGGCCTCCAGCGAGACCGAGACGGTGGCCCCGAGATATTCGATGTCGCGCACCGTGGCGGGCAGCCCCATGCCGCCCTTCATCACCGCGATGCGGTCGGCGCGCACCGCGAGCTTGCCGGAGCCGTCGTCGACCACGTTGTGCCCGCCGATGAAGCGGGCGACGAACTCGGTCCGCGGCGCCCCGAAGACCTCGCGCGCCGGGGCGGCCTGCTCGATCCGGCCGGCGTTCATCACCACCACCAGGTCGGCGAGCGCCAGCGCCTCGTCCTGGGAATGGGTGACATGCACGAAGGTCAGCCCCAGCTCGCGCTGGATCTTCTTCAGCTCGGCCCGCATCCGGATGCGCAGGAACGGGTCGAGCGCCGACAGCGGCTCATCGAGCAGCAGCGCCTGCGGACGGGTGATGAGGGATCGCGCCAGCGCCACGCGCTGCTGCTGGCCGCCGGAAAGCTGGGAGGGGAGGCGGTCGGCGAAGGCGGTCATGTCGACCAGCGCCAGCATCTCCGCCGCCTTGGCCAGCCGGTCGGCCTTGGCCACGCCCTTCATCTTCAGGGAGAAGGCGACGTTCTCGGCGATGCTGAGATGCGGGAAGAGCGCGTAGGACTGGAACATCATCGAGGTGCCGCGCTTGGCGGGGGGCAGACGTGTGACCTGCTTGCCGCCGAGCATCACGTCGCCCTCGGAGGCGCTTTCATGCCCGGCGATCATGCGCAGCGTGGTGGACTTGCCGCAGCCCGAGGGGCCGAGCAGGCAGCAATAGGCCCCCGAGGCGACCTTCAGGTCCACCGCATCGACCGCGAGCGCATCCCCGTATCGCTTGGTCAGCGCGACAAGTTCCAGCGTGGCGTCCTGGCTCATTCCTGCGGTCCCCTGATCTGCGCGATGCGGGCGGCGAAATGCGCCGGCGCCCGTTACGTCAAGCCTAGCAAGGCCCGTGCCAAGCGCCGCACCCGGCCCCTCACGCCGCGGCGCCGCTTGCAAACCGCCCGCGGGCGCCGCAGCAATGAGCAGCTTGCGCCTGTTCTCGACGCAATTGTATACGATCCCAGCTCGCCCGCCTCGTCCGTCGTCCCGACCGCGGGATCGACACGAGGTCCTGATCGGTTTCAGGGAGTCGACGCATGTCGCAGCCGCCGCGGGGCGCAAGCCCTTCGCCGAGATACGCCCGCCACCGCGCCGGCCTGGCGGGCGGCGCCTCCGCGCGGCCGCCAGCCGACGACGCCGACCCGTCGCCGGAGGTCGGGCGCCTGTTCTCGCTGCCGCCGGGCCGGGCGCTGGAGATCTGCGCGAGCCTGCACCGCGCCATTCTCGAACATCGGGTCTCGCCCGGCGCCAAGCTGTCGGAGGATGAGGTCGGCGAGCTTTTCGGCGCCTCGCGCACCGTCGCCCGCGCCGCGCTGCACGCGCTCGCCCATTCCGGCCTGGTGACGATGGAGCGCAACCGCGGCGCCTTCGTCGCCCGCCCCGACAAGCGCGAGGCGAACGAAGTGTTCGAGGCCCGCGCGCTGATCGAGCCGCGGGTGGCGCGGATGGCCGCCGCCCATGCGGGCCCCGCGGACATGGCCGCCCTGCGCGCGCATCTGGAGGCGGAGCACGAGGCCGTCGCCGCCGACGACAAGGGCCGGGCGCTGTCGCTGTCAGGGGCGTTTCACATCCGCCTGGCGGACATCGCCGACCAGCATGTGCTGACCGGGATCGTCCGGGCGCTGGTGGCGCGGTCGTCGCTGATCATCGCGCTCTACTGGCGCCGGGCCGACGCGACCTGCGAAAGCCACGCCCATCACGCCCTGCTGGATGCGCTGGAACAGGGCGACGCGGCGGGAGCGGAGGAGATCATGCGCGGGCATATCGTCGACCTGCGCTCGGGCCTCGACCTGGGCGAGCGCCCCGCCCCCATCGCCAGCCTGGCGGAGGCGCTGGGGCGCTGAGGCGCGCCGCGTTCGGGAAATTCAGTCGAGCAGATCGGCCCCGGGGACGGGCATGCCGCCGGCGCGCAGCCCCTGGGCGGCGGCGACGAGCAATCCAAAGGTCTCCGCCGCCTCCACCGCGCCCGCCGGGGGGGCCGCGTCGAGGAGGCGGGCGAGGGCTGCGGCGGCGTCGGCATGATCGCCCGCCGCCGCCGCGGCCACCATGCCGGCGAAGGCCACTTCATCCGGCGAGGCGACGAGGCTGGTCAGCGGCCCCGGCCGCAGCCGGCGCCGGGCGGCCCCCGCCATCAGCATCACCAGCCGGTCCATCTCCTCCACCGCGCGCATGGCGCCGTCACCGCCCAGAGCCTCCTCCAGCTCCCGCCGCACCGCCCAGCGCCCATCGGCCCCGACCCGCATCAACCGCAGCGCCAGCGCCGCCCGCCGCTCCACCGGCGGCAGGGCGGCGAAGCGCAGCGGCGCGGCGTAGGGAGCGCGTGCGGTCATGGCTCGGGCCCTCCTCAGGCGGTCACTTGGTCAGGATCAGCTTGCGCTGGCGGGTGACCCGCAGGGTGTAGACGGCGCCGTCGAGCACGATGCGCGCCTCCTGCCCGCCGCCGGTCAGGGCGCGGGCGTCATGCACCGGCGCCGTGTCGACCGGCAGGCGCGTGGTGGTGGAGGCGGCCTGCAGCGCGGGCGCCGCCGTCGGCGCGCGGGCGGAGATCCCCGGACCGGCGCGGTGGCCGGAGGCGTCGGCGCAGCCCAGGCTCAGCACCGGGCGAAGGGTCATCGCGGGACGGGTCATCGCGCGCCCTCCATCCGGTCGAGCCAGCGTTCCAGCGACATGTCGAGCCCGCCGAGACCGCCGGTCAGCAGCTGGGCGACGGCGTCGTCGCGTTCGGCGAGACGGCCGAAGGGGGCGGGAGGGGTCGGTGCGCCGGCGCGGCGCGCAGGCGGGCGGTCCTGGAACAGGTCGCGCATATCGGGTCTCCGGACTGTCGAACGGCGCGCGGATCCGGCGGGCGGCAAGACGCGGTTCGTTCGGTTTCGCGTTCGGTCCTGGCTTCCCCGAGCCGGCGCGACGGGCGCGACGGGGTGGCTGCGGCCTCACGTCTTTATGAGCCGAATCTCCGCGCGCGGTCAATCCCGAGTTTTTCAATCAGGTATATTTCCGCCTCCCTCGCCGCGCCGACCGGCGCCCCCCCGGCTTGACGCCGCGCCGCCAATGCATGACCCTGCGTTCAAAGAAGAAACCGAACAACAGAACCCATGGGGAGGAATTCCATGATCCGCACGATCCGCGCGGCCGTCCTGGCTGCATCCGTCGCGCTTCCGGGCGTCTTCGTCGCCGTTCCGGCGATGGCCGCCGACTTCAAGCTGCCCGACACGCTCGCCGTCACCGCCTACGACACCGGCTCGTCGGGCTACAGCCAGATGGTCGCCGTCGGCGCGGCGCTGCAGAACGCCGCCGGCGTCAACCTGCGCATCCTGCCCGGCAAGAACGACATCGCCCGCATGGAGCCGGTGCGCCAGGGCAAGGTCCCGATCTCGGCGATGGGCGTCGGCGTCTACATGACCCAGGAGGGCGTGTTCGAATTCGGCTCCGAGCGCTGGGGCCCGCAGAGCGTGCGCATCCTGATGACCAACAACGCCGGCGACACCGCGCTGGCGGTGGGCGTCTCCCGGGAATCGGGCATCCAGACCTACGAGCAGCTCCGGGGCAAGCGCGTGGCCTGGGTGAAGGGCGCCCCGGCGCTCAACGTCAACATGGAGGCCTATCTCGCCTATGGCGGCCTGACCTGGGACGACGTGGAGAAGGTCGAGTTCGGCGGCTATGGCGACAGCTGGAAGGGCATGGTCAACGGCCAGGTCGACGCGGCCTACGCCATCATGACCTCCGGCTCGGCTTTCCAGATGGAGGCCTCTCCGCTCGGCCTCGTCTGGCCGCCGATCGACCCCGCCAACACGGAGGGTCTGGCGCGCATGCAGGCGCTCGCCCCCTATTTCGCCCCGGTGGTCGCCACCAAGGGCGCGGTGGCCGCCACCACCGAAGGCGGCATCCCGTCCGCCGCCTATCCCTATCCGGTGCTGATCGCCTACGCCGAGCAGGACGAGGACCTCGTCTACAACTTCACCAAGGCGATGTACGAGCTTTACCCCGAATACGAGGGCAAGGCCCCGGGCATCGACGGCTGGGCGATGAAGTTCCAGAACCTGGAATGGGTGGTCCCCTATCACGAAGGCTCGATCCGCTACTACAAGGAGGCGGGCGTGTGGACCGACGCCGCGCAGAGCCACAATGACGGGCTGGTCGCCCGCCAGAAGGTGCTGCAGGACGCGTGGAAGGCGCTCGAGGCCGAGAAGCCGGCCGATTGGGACGCCGCCTGGGATGCGCGGCGCCGCGAGGCGCTGAAGGCCGCCGGTCTGCAGGTCGTGTTCTGAGATCCCGACGGGGGGCGGCGACGCCCCCCGCATCCCGGCCCCCATCCGGTCTGCGCGCTTGACCGTTCCGCCTCGCGCGGTAAAAGTGCGCATCCTAGAACGACCGTTTCACCTGTCGGAATGAAACGGCGCCCCCGGAGGAGATCACAGATGTTGAAGTCCCACCCTGCTCGCGTGGCCGGGCCGACGGCGGCGCTCGCCCTCGGCCTCGCCGCGACCTTCGCGCTTCCGGCCTCGGCCGAGTTCAAGCTGCCCGACACCGTGGCGATCACCGCCTATGACACCGGCTCCACCGGCTACAGCCAGATGGTCGCCGTCGGCGCCGCGCTGCAGAACGCCGCCGGGGTCAACCTGCGCATCCTGCCCGGCAAGAACGACATCGCCCGCGCCGTGCCGCTGCGCCAGGGCAAGGTGCCGTTCTCGGCCTTCGGGGTCGGCTGCTACATGATGCAGGAAGGCGTGTTCGACTTCTCGAACGCCGACTGGGGCCCGCAGCCTATCCGCGTGATGATGACCAATTTCGCCGGCACGCTGGGCCAGTCCCTGGGCGTCGCGGCCGATGCCGGCGTGAAGGAATATGCCGACCTGCGCGGCAAGCGCGTGGCCTGGATCAAGGGCGCGCCCGCGCTCAACACCAACACCGAGGCCTATCTCGCCTATGGCGGGCTGACCTGGGACGACGTGGAGAAGGTCGAGTTCGGCGGCTACGGCGACAGCCAGAAAGGCCTGGTCAACGGCCAGGTCGACGCCGTCTTCGCCTCGACCACCTCGGGCGGCATGTTCCAGGCCGAAGCCTCGCCGCGCGGCCTCTACTGGCCGCCGATCGACCCCGAGGACAAGGCCGCCGTGACGCGGATGCAGGACGTGGGACCGTATTTCCGGACCATGACCGCCACCGAGGGCGCGGTGGCCGCGACCACGCCGGGCGGCGTGAAGACCGCCGGCTACCCCTACCCGGCGCTGGTGACGATGGCCGATCAGGACGCGGACCTCGTCTACAACATGACCAAGGCGATGTACGAGACCTTCCCCGACTACAAGGGCAAGGCGCCGGGCATCGACGGCTGGGCGCTGGACATGCAGTCGATGGAATGGGTGATCCCGTTCCACGAGGGCGCGATCCGCTACTACAAGGAGGTCGGCGCCTGGACCGAGGCCGCCCAGGCCAACAACGACGCGCTGATCGCCCGCCAGAAGGTGCTGGCGGACGCCTGGGCGGCGCTGAAGGCCAAGGATCCCGCCGACTGGGACGCCGCCTGGCCCGAAGCGCGCCGCGAGGCGCTGAAGGCCGCCGGGATCAAGGTGGTGTTCTGAGGCGACGGGGCGCGGGATCCGGTCTTTCCGGCCTCCGCGCCCGCCCGCTTCCGACGCCCGCCCGACCCCGGACCACGCGGTCCGTCCGCGCCGGCGCGGCCGAGCCCCGGCTCCGGCCGCGCCCTCGCAACATTCCCTTCGCGCCGCGCGCGCCCGCGCGGCCGGCTCCCCCGCCGCAAGCACAGGCTGACAAGACATGGACGAGGCCGAACGACGCGAGCTCGAAGGAGCCGCTCCCGCCACCCTGCCCCCGGCGGCGCGCGCCGTGGTCATCGCGGGGACGATTCTGACCATCGCGCTCGCCGCGCATCAGCTGTTCAACTGGCAGCTGTTCGGGATCGTGCTGATCGAGGGGCGCTACCTCTACATCCTCGGCGCGGTGTTCCTGGCGCTGACCTTCCTGGTGTTCCCGCTGAAGCGCGCCGGCGGCCCCGGCCTGTTCGACTGGATCCCCGCAGCGCTGGCGGCTCTGGGCGGCGGCTATTTCGCCTGGACCGCCAACCTGAGCCTCGAGCAGGGCTGGGAATACGCGGCCCCCGAGACGGCGGTCTGGGCCTCGGTCCTGTTCTACGTGCTGATCCTCGAGGCGACGCGGCGCGCGGGGGGGCTGGTGCTGTTCCTGATCGTCGCGGCCTTCTCGCTCTATCCCACCTTCGCCGACGTGATGCCGGATCCGCTTTCGGGCTACGCCTCGCCGTTCCTCGACCTCGCGCCCTATCACATGATCTCGAACGAAAGCTCGTTCGGCATCCCGATGAACGCCTTCGGCAACCTGGTGATCGGCTTCATCGTGTTCGGCGCAGTGCTCCAGCACACCGGCGGCGGCAAGTTCTTCAACGACTTGGCGCTGGGGCTCGTCGGCGGGTTCCGCGGCGGGGCGGCGAAAGTCGCGATCTTCGCCTCGGGCTTCATGGGCTCGATGTCGGGCTCGGTGATCTCGAACGTGCTGACCACCGGCGCGGTGTCGATCCCGGCGATGAAGCGCACCGGCTTCTCGGCCCGCTACGCCGCGGCGACCGAGGCCTGCGCGTCGACGGGGGGCGTGCTGATGCCTCCGGTGATGGGCGCGACCGCCTTCGTGATGGCGTCGTTCCTGTCGCGGCCCTATGTGGAGATCGCGCTGGCCGCGGCGATCCCCTCGATCCTCTTCTACTTCGGCCTCTTCGCCCAGATCGACGCCTACGCCGCCCGGCGCGGGCTGAAGGGCCTGGCCCCCGGCGAAGCCCCGACGCTCCGCCAGACCTTCGCCGACGGCTGGCCCTATGTGGCGGTCTTCGCAGTGTTGATCTTCATGATGGTGGTGCTGCGTCAGGACACGCTCGCCCCGTTCTACGCCACCGCCCTGCTGCTGGTCATCAACCAGACCCTGAAGAAGCAGCGCTTCACGCTCAAGAGCCTCGGCGACCTGATCGTGGGCATCGGCCGGGCGCTGGCCGAGCTGGTGGCGGTGCTGCTCGGCGTCGGCCTGATCGTGGGCGCGTTCTCGGCCACCGGCCTCGCCGGCACGCTGGTCAACGAGCTGGTGTTCATGGCCGGCGACAGCGTCTTCGCGCTGCTGGTGATGGGGGCGATCACCGCCTTCATCTTCGGCATGGGGATGACGGTCACCGCCTGCTACATCTTCCTCGCGGTGGTGCTGGCCCCGGCGCTGACCCAGGCCGGGCTCAACGAGCTCGCGGTCCACATGTTCATCCTCTACTGGGGCATGGTCTCCTACATCACGCCGCCGGTGGCGCTCGGCGCCTTCGCCGCCGCCACCATGGCGGGGGCGAGCCCGATGCGCACCGGGTTCGAGGCGATGAAGCTCGGGGGCGTCATCTACCTCGCGCCGTTCTTCTTCGTGCTGAACCCGGCGCTGGTCGGCGAGGCCTCGGCGCTCGAGGTCGCGATCACCATGACCACGGCGCTGATCGGGGTGTTCTTCATCTCCGACGCGTTGCAGGGCCATGTCAGCCTGGTCGGCGATCTGGGCGACGACCTGAAGGGCTACGTCATGCGGGTGATGCTGTTCTTCGGGGGGCTGGCGATGGCGATGCCGGGCAACGGGCTGCTGGGCCTCGACCGCTGGGCGCTGAACGGGGCGGGGATCGCGCTGGCGATCCTGCCGATCCTGGTGGCGCGGGCCACGGGCACGCGGGCGGCGACCACGGCGCCGCAGGTTTGAGCCTTCGGGCCGGGCCGGTTGGGGGCGGGGGGCGGAGACGCCCGCCGCCCCTTTTCCGTTCCCCGGGGCCGCCTGCGACCCCGAAATCCCGGCTTTGCGCGTAGACCCGGGAGGCGGGGGCCCCTAGATGGATGCGTGCCCGAACCCCGATCCTCCCGCCCCCGGAGCCCCATGCTGCGCGACCGCCTACGCACCCTGATCGACGCGCCGGCCTTCGAGCGCGCGATCGTCGTCCTCATCCTCCTCAACGCCCTGATCCTGGGGCTGGAGACGTCGCCCACCGCCATGGCGGCCGCGGGCCCGATCCTCGTGGCGCTCGACACCGCGATCCTCGGCGTCTTCGTGGCGGAGCTGGCGCTGCGCCTCTACGTGCGCCGCGCCGCGTTCTTCCACGATCCCTGGCGGATCTTCGACCTGGTGGTGGTGGGGGTGGCGCTGGTCCCCGCCTCCGGCCCGCTGTCGATCCTGCGCGCCTTCCGCATCCTGCGGGTGCTGCGCATGGTGTCGGTCGTGCCGTCGATGCGCCGCGTGGTGACGGGCTTGCTGCGCGCGATCCCGGGGATGGGATCGGTGGTGCTTCTGCTGTCGATGATCTTCTACGTGTTCGCCGTGATGGCCACCAAGCTCTTCGGAGCCGTCCATCCGGAATGGTTCGGGACGCTCGGCGAAAGCGCCTACACGCTTTTCCAGGTGATGACGCTGGAGAGCTGGTCGATGGGCATCGTCCGCCCGGTGATGGAGGCGTTCCCGCAGGCCTGGCTCTTCTTCGTGCCCTTCATCCTGCTGACCACCTTCGCGGTGCTGAACCTTTTCGTCGGCATCATGGTCGACGCGATGCAGTCCCATCACGAGAGCGGCGAGGACCCGGCACCCGCCGCCTCCGACCGCGCCGAGATCCTGACCGAGATCCGCGCGCTGCGCGCCGAAATCGCCGAGATGCGGGCGGAGCGGCAGGACACGCCTCGGGACGGGTCGGGGCGCTAGGCCCCGGCGCGGTCGTTCCAGATCTTGGTCATGCGGCTGACCTTCCCGGCTTCCGTCTCGATCACGTAGACATAGTCGGCGGCGATGGGGATCGGCTTGCCCGACTTGCTCTTCGCCGTGCCGAGGAACACGGCGTAGGCCATCACCGTCGTCCCGTCCTCGGCCATGCCCTTGCGTTTGAGGTCGTAATGGGCGTCGGGGATCGCCTTGCAGGTCGCCTCCATCCAGTCGGCATAGGCTTCCAGCGTCTTCACTTCGTCCAGCGACTTCGCCTGGCAGGAGAAGGCGGCGTCGGGGACGCACCATTGGCGGCAGACCTGCCAGCCCTTGCCTCGCTCGATCGCGTCGAAGAATTCCATGACCGGTTCGATGACGGACATCCGTTGGCTCCTGTTCCAGGGCGGCGCGGGATTGGCGGCCGACTGACGGGCGCAGTCTAGCCCATTCGCGCGCGAAGCCATTGCGTAAAGCCGGGGCGCGCCTCCCCCGCCCGAGTTTCCCAAGCGTATGAAATTTTTCCCTTCCCGGCTCCTGACGTGTTGGTCATAGTCGTGTTGCGGCGCATCAAGAACCGCGCCCGCGACGCCGCCGAGGGGACCGCATGCCGCCATTCCTCCGCGCCTATGTGCGCCGGATCGACCGGATCAACCGCGCCGTGGGGCGGGTCACGATGTGGGGCGTCGTGGCGATGATCGGGGTGCTGTTCTGGTCGGCCATCTCCAAGACCGTGTTCACGCCGTCGCTGTGGACGCTGGAGATGGCGCAGTTCCTGATGGTCGCCTATTTCCTGCTGGGCGGGCCTTATTCGATGCAGACCGGGGACCATGTGCGCATGGACCTGATGTATTCCCGATGGTCGCCGCGCAATCGCGCGATCATCGACAGCGTCACCTGCCTGGCGCTCATCTTCTATCTGGCGTTCCTGCTGCTGGGCGGGTTGTCCTCCACCGCCTACGCCATCGAATACGGCGAGCGCTCCTACTCCGCCTGGCGGCCCTACATGTGGCCGATCAAGGGGGTGATGTGCGTGGCGATCCTGCTGATGCTGCTGCAGGCCATCGCCCAGATGATCCGCGACATCGCCGCCGCGCGGGGCGAGCCTCTGCCCGATTTCACCCCGACCGAGGGGCCCGCATGAGGTTCCCGGCATGAGCTACGAGGCCATCGCCCTTCTGATGTTCGCCTCGATGATGGTGATGCTGCTGACCGGGCAGCGGGTCTTCGCCGCCATCGGGGTCGTCGCCGTCGCCTCGGCCATCGCCATGTGGGGGGGCGGGGGGTTCGAGCTGGCGTTCTCGTCCGCCATGAAGCTGATGAAGTGGTATCCGCTGCTGACGCTGCCGCTCTTCATCTACATGGGCTACATGATGTCGGAGAGCGGCATCGCCGACGACCTCTACGACATGTTCCATGTCTGGTCGGGGGGCCTGCGCGGCGGGCTGGCGGTGGGCACCATCGGGCTGATGGTGGCGATTTCGGCGATGAACGGCCTGTCGGTGGCGGGCATGGCCATCGGGGCGACCATCGCGCTGCCGGAGCTGCTCAGGCGCGGCTACGACAAGATCATGGTGACCGGGGTGATCCAGGCGGGCTCGTCGCTGGGCATCCTCGTGCCGCCCTCCGTCGTGCTGGTGCTCTACGGCATGATCGCCCGCGCGCCGGTGGGGCAGCTGTGGCTCGCGGGCGCGATCCCCGGGCTGATGATGGCGGGGCTTTTCGTGCTCTACATCGTGGTGCGCTGCCGGCTCCAGCCGCATCTGGGCCCGACGCTGTCGGCCGAGGAGCGGGCGCGCATCACCTGGGCCGACAAGCTCGCCTCGCTGCGCGCCGGCATCTGGCCGCTGCTGATCTTCTTCTTCATGACCGGTCTTTTCGTGATGGGCTACACGAGCCTGGTGGAGTCCTCCGCCGTCGGCGCGGTGTCGGCCACGGTCGCGGCGCTGGCGAAGCGCCGGCTGAGCTACACGGTGCTCGAGGCGACGGTGCGAAAGACGCTCGGCATCACCTGCATGTTCATGTGGATCATCCTCGCCGCCTTGTGCTTCGGGGCGGTGTTCGACGGGCTGGGCGCGGTGCGCGCGGTGGGGGATTTCTTCACCGAGGATCTGGGGCTGAGCCCGTGGGAGATCCTGATCCTGATGCAGCTCAGCTATCTGGTGATGGGGACGTTCCTCGACGACACCGCGATGCTGGTGATCGTGGCGCCGCTCTATATCCCGCTGGTCAAGGCGCTGGGCTTCGATCTGGTCTGGTACGGCGTGCTCTACACCATCACCTGCCAGATCGCCTACATGACCCCGCCTTTCGGCTACAACCTGTTCCTGATGCGCGCCATGGCGCCGCCGGAGATCTCGATCATCGACATCTACCGCTCGGTGATCCCGTTCGTGGCGGTGATGCTGCTGGCGCTGGCGCTGGTGATGGCCTTCCCCCAGATCGCGCTGTGGCTGCCCGGTCTGGTCTATGGAAAGTAGTTCGAGCGACAAGCGCCCGGAAAACGGGCCGTCCATCAACAGCGGAGAACCCAAATGAATCTCAGAAGACAGTTCCTCAAGGGCGCCGGCCTCGCCGCCGCCGGCACGCTCGCCGCCCCCGCGCTGGTCAAGGCGCAGTCGCCGGTCAAATGGCGGTTCCAGACCTATGCGGGCGCGGCGCTCGGCGAATTCGTCACCAAGCCGATCATCGACGCGATCAACAAGGCCGCGAACGGCGCGCTGGAGATCGAGCTTTATTACGCCGACCAGATCGTACCGACGGGAGAGCTGTTCCGCGCCATGCAGAACGGCGTGATCGACGCGGTGCATTCGGACGACGACTCGATGGCGGCGCCGGTGGATATCGCGGTCTTCGGCGGCTATTTCCCGATGGCCACCAAGCAGATCATGGACGTGCCGGTGCTGTTCAACCAGTACGGGTTGAAGGAGATCTGGACCGAAGCCTATGATGAGGTCGGCGGCGTGAAATGGCTGTCGGCCGCGGGCCAGGACCCGTGCCATTTCAACACCAAGAAGAAGATCACCAGCCTCGACGACCTGTCGGGCCTGAAGCTCTACACCTTCCCGACCGCGGGTCGGTTCCTGTCGAAATTCGGCGTGGTGCCGGTGTCGATCCCCTACGAGGACGCCGAGGTCGCGGTCCAGACCGGAGAGCTCGACGGCATGGCCTGGTCGGGGATCACCGAGGATTACACCGTCGGCTGGGCGGACGTGACCGACTATTTCCTGCTGAACAACATCTCGGGCGCCTGGATCGGCTCGTTCTACGTGAATTCCGACAGCTGGGGGAAGCTGACGCCGGAGCTGCAAAGCCTAGTTATGTCGTGCATCGAGGCGGGCCACTTCTACCGCACGCAATGGTACTGGGGCGGCGAGGCCAGGCTGCGCGCGTCCGGCGAGAAGCTGGAGCTGACCTCGATCCCCGCCGCGGAATGGAAGGAGGTCGAGGAGGCCGCCAAACCGTTCTGGAAGGAGATGTCGGAGATCTCGGACCGCGCCGCCCGCGTGGTGAAGATCTTCGAGGACTACAACGCCGTCATCGAAAAGGCCGGCCCGCCCTACGCCCTGGGCTGACCCCTCGGGGGGGCGTCGCAGGGCGCCCCCTTTTCCCGCCGCCGCCCGGCCCCTCGGGCGGCGCGCCGCGTTTCAGCCCGCGCCCGCGGGCGCCCCGCAAGACCCTGAAAGAAGAGGCCCGACATGCCCGGCAAGCTGACCCTCACCGACCTCGCGGAACTGGCCAAGGCCGGCGAGATCGACACCGTGCTCGTGGTCCAGGCGGACATGCAGGGGCGGCTGATGGGCAAGCGGTTCCATGTCGACTTCTTCCTCGACGGCGCGTGGGAGGAGACGCATGCGTGCAATTACCTCCAGGCGACCGACATGGAAATGGAGACGGTGCAGGGCTACGCCGCCACCTCCTGGGCGCGGGGCTACGGCGACTACGTGATGAAGCCCGACCTGACGACCCTGCGCCGGATCCCGTGGCTGGAGGGGACCGCGCTGGTGATGTGCGACGTGCTCGACCACCATCATGCGCTGGTGCCGCACGCCCCCCGCTCGGTCCTGCGCGCGCAGGTGGCGCGGCTGGAGGCGAAGGGCTGGACCGCGCAGATGGCGACGGAGCTGGAATTCTACCTCTTCCGCGAAAGCTATGACGAGGCCCAGGCCAGGGCCCATCTCGGGATGACCCCGATCAGCGCCTACAACGAGGACTACCACATCTTCCAGACCACCAAGGAGGAGGACGTGATGCGCGCCGTGCGCAACGGGCTGAACGGCGCCGACATCCCGGTGGAGAACTCCAAGGGCGAGGCCGATGCGGGTCAGGCGGAGATCAACGTCCGCTACGCCCCCGCGCTGGTGATGGCCGACCGGCACGCGATCATCAAGAACGGGGTGAAGGAGATCGCCTGGAAGGCCGGGCGATCCGTCACCTTCATGGCCAAGTGGGATTATGAGCGGGCGGGGAATTCCTCGCATGTCCACATGTCGGTGGCGGGGGAGGACGGGGGGAACCTGTTCTTCGATCCGGACGCCGACTACGGCATGTCGGCGATGATGCGCGCCTGGATGGGCGGGCTGCTGGCCCATGCGGCCGAGATCACCTATTTCCTCGCGCCCTACATCAACAGCTACAAGCGTTTCGTGCCCGGCACCTTCGCGCCGACGAAATCGGTGTGGTCGATGGACAACCGCACCGCCGGCTTCCGGGTGGTGGGCGAGGGGACGAAGGGGGTCCGAGTGGAATGCCGGATCGGGGGGGCGGATCTGAACCCCTATCTCGCCATGGCGGCCCTGATCGCGGCGGGGCTCGACGGGGTCGAGCGGGGGCTCGACATTCCCGGCCCCTTCGCCGGCGACGCCTACGCGGTCGGCGACGCGCCCGAGGTGCCCACCACCCTGCGCGAGGCGATGGCGCTGCTCGACGGCTCGAGCTTCCTGCGGGGCGCGTTCGGGAACGAGGTGGTGGAGCATTACGTGCACGCGGCGCGGGTCGAACAGATGGAGATGGACCGCCGGGTGACCGACTGGGAGCTGAAGCGGGGGTTCGAACGGTCGTGAGCTCAAGCCCCGGCGGCGCGGGCTTCCGCC
>NZ_JBSRTQ010000220.1:0-14007 GCF_055129145.1 Albimonas sp.
GGTATATCCGCGCCGTTCGCCGGCGTCGACGCGAAAGGAACCCCATGGCGGGCGTGGGAACAGCCGGGACGCATCCCGGCGAAACGGGCGGCGGCGGAGGCGGGCCGCTCGGCGCGATCTCGGGCCAGCTCGCGAGGCTTGAGGATTTTCTCAACGTCGTGGCCGCGGTCACGATCTTCGTGCTGATGCTGGCGACCAGCATCTCCATCGCCTGCCGCATCGCGGGGTATCCGATCCCCGGCTACCTCGACGTGTCGCAGCAGGCCATCGCCATCTTCGCCTTTCTCGGCGCCGCCTACGGCCAGCGCCTGGGCGCCCATATCCGAATGGAGCTGGTGATCGGCGCCCTGCCCGGCCGCCTGCGCTGGCTGGTCGAGGCGCTGGCGAGCTTCGTGGGCCTCTGCCTGATCCTGGTGCTGATTCGCTATTCCTGGGAATTCTTCCTCAACGCCTACCTGATCGGCGATTCCACCGTCGACATCGAGTTTCCGACCTGGCCCGCCAAGCTGCTGGTCCCCATCGCCTTCTCGATCTGGGCCCTGCGCCTGATGCTGGAGGTGGCGGGCTATCTGCGTCTGGTGATCTGGCCCTCCGCCGTCCCCGTCGCCGTGCCGCTGCAGCTTTCCCCCGCCGAGGAGGCCGAGCGCGAGATTCGCGAAGCCGGCATCGGGCGCGACGAGATCGAGGCGGTCGCCGCCGCCAAAGCCCCCGCCGGCAAGGAGCGCCGCGAATGAACCTCACCGCGCTTTTCAACGGCCAGCCGGACGCGATCTTCGGCGTCGGCTACATGGACCCGACCGAGGTCGGCATCCTGTGCATGGGTCTGCTGCTGGTGCTGGTGCTCTGCGGCGTGCGGGTGGTGTTCGCCGCCGGCGTGGTGGGGCTGGTGGGACTGGTCGAACTGATCGGCTGGCATGGCGCGGCCTCGGCCGTGGGCCAGATCCCGTTCTCCAAGTCGGTCAGCTTCGTGCTCGGCCTGCTGCCGATGTTCATCCTGATCGGCTATCTCGCCTTCCATGCGGGGATGACGAGGCAATTGTTCGCCGCGGCGCGGGCCTGGATCGGCTGGGCACCCGGCGGCCTCGCGGTCGCCTCGGTCTTCGCCGCGGCGGGTTTCGCGGCGGTGTCGGGGGCGTCCGTCGCCACCGCCGCCGTCTTCTCCCGCGTGGCCATCCCCGAAATGCTGGCGGCAGGCTACAACAAGCGCCTCGCCGCCGGCGTGGTGGCCGCCGCGGGCACGCTCGCCTCGCTGATCCCGCCCTCGACCATCCTCGTGATCTATGCGGTCATCGTCGAGGAATCGGTCGGCGCGCTGCTGCTCGCGGGGTTCCTGCCGGGCGTGTTCTCGGCCGTGGTCTATGCGGTGATCATCGTGGTCTGGGCGATGATGAACCCCGACGCCGGCCCCCCGGTGAGGGGGATCGGCTGGGGCGAGCGGTTCCGCACCCTGCCGGGCCTGCTGCCCATCGCGTCGGTCGTGGTGATCATCATCTCCGCCGTCTACGGCGGCTGGGCGACGCCGACCGAGGCCGGCGCGCTCGGCGCCTTCGTGGTGCTGGTGGTGGCCTGGATCAATGGCATGCGCTGGCCGTCGCTGAAGGCGGCGCTGATGGAGACCTCGAAGCTCGTCGTCATGATCTTCTCGCTGATCTGGGGCGTGCTGATCTTCGGTCGGTTCCTGGGCTTCTCGGGCCTGCCGGAGGCGTTCGCCACCTGGATCCTCGGGTTCGACGCGGATCCCTATGTGATCCTCGGCGGAATTCTGCTGGGCTATGTCGTGCTCGGCATGTTCATGGACGCCATCGGGCTTCTGCTGCTGACCCTGCCGGTGGTCTATCCGGCGGTGATGGCGCTGAACGGCGGCGCGGACGTGACCGCGGCGGACAGCGCCTTCGGGCTCAGCGGGGGTCAGGCCTCGGTCTGGTTCGGGATCATCGTGGTGAAGATGGCGGAGGTCTGCCTGATCACCCCGCCCATCGGGCTCAACTGCTTCGTGGTGAACGGGGTGCGGCCGGACATTCCGCTGTCGGATGTGTTCCGCGGCATCCTGCTGTTCTTCATCGCCGACGCGCTGACCATCATCCTGCTGATCGCCTTCCCGCAGATCATCACCTGGCTGCCGGACCTGATGTTCGGCTGAGCCCGCCCCCCGAGCCCCGCGCCGCCCGGCGCGTCGCGGGGCTTGCATTCGGCCCCGCCCCCGCGGCAGCCTCTCACCAACAGACGCCGTGACGCGGCGCGACGGGGAGGAAAACCGCATGACCGACATTCAGGATTTCGATGCGCTGATCGTGGGGGCCGGGTTCTCCGGCCTCTACCAGCTGCACCTGCTGCGCGACCGCCTTGGGCTCGACGCCCATGTGCTGGAGGCCGCCGACGGCGTGGGCGGCACCTGGTGGTGGAACCGCTATCCCGGCGCGCGCTGCGACAGCGAGAGCCACTCCTATTCCTATTATTTCTCGCGCGAGCTGCACGAAAGCTGGCAGTGGTCCGAGCGTTATCCGGGGCAGGAGGAGATCCGCGCCTATCTCGACCATGTCGCCGACCGGCTGGACCTGCGCCGCGACATCACGCTGTCGACCCGCGTGACCGCCGCGCGGTTCGACGAGGGCGCGAACCGCTGGACGGTGACCACCGAGGACGGGCGGCGCCTGCGCGCGCGCTGGCTGATCACGGCCGTCGGCTGCCTCAGCTCGGCCAACGTGCCCGCCATTCCGGGGTTGGAGACGTTCGCCGGCGAATGGCATCACACCGGCCGCTGGCCGCATGAGGGCGTGGATTTCACGGCCAAGCGCGTCGGCCAGGTCGGCACCGGCTCCACCGGCATCCAGGCCGCCCCGGTGATCGCGGAGACGGCGGCGGCCCTGACCGTCTTCCAGCGCACCGCCAACTATTCCGTCCCCGCCCGCAACGCCCCCCTGACCGAAGCGCGCAAGCAGGAGGTGCGCGACGGGTTCGACGAGATCCGCGACCTGATCCGCTCCACCCCCAACGGCCACCCGTTCCGCATCCGCACGGTCAAGGCGGCGGACCAGGCGCCGGAGACGCTGGCCGCGGATTATCAGCAGGCGTGGGAGGTCGGCGGGCTGCGGTTCCGCGCGGTCTATCATGACCTGCTGCTGGACCGGGCCGCCAACGACACCGCCGCCGCGTTCCTCAAGGCCAAGATCCGCGAGGTGGTGGCCGACCCGCAGACGGCGGAGATCCTGTCGGACATCGACCACCCCTACGCCGCCAAGCGCCCGCCGATCGACACGCATTACTTCGAGGCGTTCAACAAACCCCATGTCTCGGTGGTCGATGTGCGGGCCGATCCGATCAAGCGGATCACGCCGGAGGGGATCGAGCTCGAATCCGGCGCCGTGCATCCGCTCGACGTCATCGTCTTCGCCACCGGATTCGACGCGATGACCGGCCCGCTGCTCGCCATCGACATCGAGGGCGCGGGCGGGCGGCGGCTGCGCGACGCCTGGGCGGCGGGGCCGTCGACTTATCTCGGCGTCGCCGCGCCCGGGTTTCCCAACCTCTTCACCATCACCGGGCCGGGCAGCCCCTCGGTCCTGTGCAACATGCCGGTTGCGATCGAGCAGCATGTGGAATGGGTGACCGCGTGCATCGCCGCGATGACCGCGCGGGGCGTGGAGCGATTCGAGGCGAGCGCGGAGGCCGCGGACGCCTGGATGACCCATGTGGGCGAGGCCGCCGACGCCACCCTGCTGCCCCAGGCCGGCCATTCGTGGTATCTGGGGGCCAACGTGCCCGGCAAGCCGCGGGTGTTCATGCCCTATGCCGGCGGCATGGTCCGTTTTCGGGAGATCTGCGACGCCGTCGCCGCCCGGAGCTACGAAGGGTTTTCGCAGGGGCCGGCGGCCGCCTCGGGCGTGCCGGAAGTGCTGACCGAGTTGGTCGGCGCCCGCCGGCCAGTCGAGGCGCCGGGGGTCTAGCCCCCCGCCCGAAGGCCGCGCGCCCGGTTCCGCATCAAGGAGAACGACATGGATATCAGACGCGCCGGCGCCGCCCCCTCGCGGGCGGGGCCCGAGGAATGGTTCACCGGCCGGGTCCGGCTCGATCCCCTGTTCCAGGCCGAAGCGCCGGGTCGGGCCGGCGGGGCTGCGGTGACGTTCGAGCCCGGGGCCCGCACCGCCTGGCACACCCATCCGGCGGGGCAGACGCTGATCGTGACCGCGGGCCTCGGCCGCGTGCAGCGCGAGGGCGGCCCGGTGGAGGAGATCAGGCCCGGCGACGTGGTCTGGTTTCCGGCGGGCGAAAAGCACTGGCACGGCGCGGGGCCCGAGACCGCGATGACCCATATCGCCATTCAGGAAAGCGTCGACGGCTCGGCGGTCACATGGATGGAGAAGGTGGCCGACGCCGATTATCTCGGCTGAACGCTGCGGGGGGGCGGGCCGAAACTCAGGTCCGCCCGCCTCGCGGCCGCGCGAAAACCGCTCGCGGACCGGCTCGCGGGGTGGCTCTGGGGGATCGTCCGATCGGGGTCCATGCAGCGTTCTGGCCGGCGCCTGCGGCCCCTGGCGGCTTGGCCGGCCGGGGTCGAATGGTGCCGCAGGGGAGGATTGAACTCCCGACCTCGTCATTACCAATGACGCGCTCTACCACTGAGCTACTGCGGCGCTGCGGGGCGGGTAATGCCGCGTTCGGGCGCGGAGCGCAAGCCCCTCCGGCGCCGAATTCGCACGCGCGTCGCCACGGAAGGCGACGCGGCCCGCAACCCCGCCGCGCTGGACCGGGCGGGCGGGCGCCGCTAGACCCGATGGCATGACCGAAGATCCTGATTCAGACGACTCCCGGCCCGGCCCCGCGCCCTTCGACGCGAAGGCGGCGCGCGACGCGCGGCTCGCCGCCGCGCTCCGCGCCAATCTGCGCCGGCGCAAGGACCGCGGGCGCGCCCAGGCCGCGGCGGCGAAGGCCTCGCCGGACGATGACGGCGCGCAGGACTGAACGTCCCGCACCTTCCCCCCTCCGCTTTGCGGGCAATCGAAACCGCATAGCGGAACAAACCCCGTTGCGCTGCGGCCCCTCCCCCGCGATAGTGCGCCCGACGACAACCGGGCGGCGGCGCGAGCCTGCACGCCCAGGAGCAAATCCGGAGGAGACCCCATGTCCCGCACCCGCGCCTGGCGGAGCGTCGCCGCATGACCGCGCCCCGCTTCGATTTCTCGGGCAAGACCGTGTTCGTCGCCGGGGGCACCTCCGGCATCAACCAGGGCATCGCGGAGGCTTTCGCGAGGGCCGGGGCTTCGGTCGGGGTGTTCTCCCGTTCGCAGGACAAGGTCGACGCGGCCGTGGCCCGGCTGGAGGCGCTCGGCGCGCCCGCCTATGGCGCGGCGGGCGACGTGCGCGACCCCGCCGCCGTGCTGGCCGCGCTGAAGGGCTTTCACGACAAGGTCGGCGAAATCGACGTGGTGGTCTCGGGCGCCGCGGGCAACTTCCTCGCCCCCGCGCTCGACATGTCGCCCAACGCCTTCAAGACGGTGATCGACATCGACCTGCTCGGCACCTTCAACGTGCTGCGGTTGAGCCATGAATTCCTGCGCAAGCCGGGCGCGTCGCTGATCACCATCTCGGCCCCGCAGTCCACCGCGCCGACGGCCATGCAGGCCCATGCCTGCGCCGCCAAGGCCGGCATCGACATGCTGACCAAGGTGCTGGCGCTGGAATGGGGCGAACACGGGATCCGAGTCAACGCCATCGTCCCCGGCCCGATCGGCGGGACCGAAGGGCTGGAGCGGCTGGCGAATTCCCCCGACGCGATGGCGCTGATGCTGGCCCGCACCCCGCTCGGCCGGGTCGGCACGCTCGATGACTGCGCCAACATGGCGATGATGCTGGCGTCCGATCTCACCTCCTACGTCACCGGCGCGATCATCCCCGTCGACGGCGGGCGCACCATGACCGGCGGCGGCTCCTATGGCTCCAAGGTCCCCGCGCGCAACGCCTGAGGCGCACCCACAGGGCGCGGCCGGATCCCCGGCCCGCCCCGCCCGGGGATCCTTTCCCCGGCATGACGCAAGGGGCGCAAGAATGTCGCCCGCGCCGGATATTCTCCCTGCCGGCCGGTTATGACAGAGTGCCCCGCAATCCCATTCAGGGAGCAGGAGAGACACGTGAGCGGAATGGTCGAAGGCAAGGTCGTCGTGGTCACCGGCGCCGGCGGCGGCATCGGGCGCGACATCGCGCTGGCGATGGGCAAGAGCGGCGCGAAGGTCGTGGTCAACGACATCGGCGCGTCGCTGACCGGCGAAGGGCATGACGACGGCCCGGCCCAGCAGGTCGTGGAAGAGATCAAGGCGGCGGGCGGCGAGGCCGTGGCCAACACGGATTCGGTGTCCGAGCCCAAGGCCGCCGCCGGCATCATCCAGACCGCCATCGACGCCTTCGGGCGCATCGACGGCGTGGTCAACAACGCCGGCATCCTGCGCGACCGCTTCTTCCACAAGATGTCGGAGCCCGAATTCGACGCGGTCATCAAGGTGCACCTCTACGGCGCCTATTACGTCGCGCGCGCCGCGGCGAACCACTTCAAGGACCAGAACTCCGGCGCCTTCGTCAACATGACGTCGACCTCGGGCCTGATCGGCAACTTCGGGCAGGCCAACTATTCGGCCGCAAAGCTCGGCGTCGCGGCGCTGTCGAAGTCCATCGCGCTGGACATGCAGAAGTTCAACGTGCGCTCCAACTGCATCGCGCCCTTCGCCTGGTCGCGGATGCTCGACTCGATCCCCGCCAAGAACCCGGAGGAGGAGCAGCGGATCGAGCGCATGAAGAAGATGACCACGGCCAAGATCGCGCCGCTGGCCGTCACGCTGCTGTCCGACAAGTGCGACGTGAACGGGCAGATCTTCGCGGTCCGTTCCAACGAGATCTTCCTGATGAGCCAGCCGCGGCCCATCCGCTCGATCCACTCCGCCGAGGGCTGGACCCCGGAGACGGTGCTCGAGCACGCGATCCCCGCCCTGAAGGCCAGCTTCTACCCGCTGGACCGCTCGGGCGACATCTTCACCTGGGATCCGGTCTGACCGCACGCCCCATGCCGGGGGGCCCCGCGCCCGCCCCGGCCAATTCCGTCCGCCCGCGAAAGCCGGGCGGACGCCGCATGAATGACGGGAGGAGACCCCAATGAGCGAGATCGGCAAAGAGAAGGAATTCCGGGAGGCGATGGATGCCGGCAAGTGGCGCATCCAGCATTCGCCCTCGACCGGCGCCTATGTCTATTACCCGCGCGAGATCGCGCCGGCGACCGGCGCCGACGACCTGGAATGGGTCGAGCCCTCGGGCCTCGGCACGCTCTACAGCTTCACCGTGGTCAACCGCCGCGCCGAGCAGGGCGGGGCCTATAACGTGATCCTCGTCGACCTCGACGAAGGCCCGCGGATGATGGCCCGCCTGGAAGGCGTCGAGAACGACGCGATCAGGATCGGCGCGCGCGTCAAGGCGCGCCTGTCCGAGATCGGCGGCAAGCCCGCCGTGGTGTTCGACCTGGCCGAAGGAGCCTGACCCATGGCGAAACCCTCTGATCTGCGCGGCAAGGCCGCGGTCGTCGGCGTCGGCACCTATGGGTGCGGCGAGGCCCCGGGCAACACCGAAATGGACCTCGCCATCAAGGCCTCCAAGATCGCCATCGAGGATGCGGGCCTGACGCTCGCCGACATCGACGGCATCGCCACCTGCTCCACCTCCAACGCCATGTGGCCGCTGGCGGTGATCGAGCAGCTGGGCATCAAGCCGAGCTTCATCGAGGGCACCTGCATCGGCGGCTCCTCCTTCGTCGAGCACATGCTGCCCGCCGCGATGGCGCTGGAATACGGCATCTGCAACGCGGTGCTGGTCTGCTACGGCTCAGTCCAGAAGACCGGCGAGATGGACCGCAAGGCGATGGCCCAGGCGCGCTCCGCCATGGCCGCCTATGACTACGAGTCGGTCTACTCGCCCCCGATGCCCGTCGGCGCCTACGCCATGGCGGCCCAGCGCCACATGCACCAGTACGGCACGACGCGCGAGAACCTGGCCGAGGTGGCGGTGGCCGCCCGCAAATGGGCGAACCTCAACCCCGAGGCCTACATGCAGGGCGACCTGTCGGTGGCCGACGTGATGAACGCCCGGCCCGTGGCCACCCCCTTCACCGTGCGCGACTGCTGCCTGGTGACGGATGGCGGCGGCGCCTTCGTGATGACCAGGGCGGATCGCGCCAAGGACCTGAAGAAGAAGCCGGTCTACATGCTCGGGGCCGGTTCGGCCGCCTGGCATTCCAAGATCACCAACCTGCCCGACCTGACCGTCACCTGCGCCTCGCAGTCGGGCAAGGAGGCCTTCGCCATGGCCGGGATGACCCCGGCCGAGGTGCAGCACCTGATGCTCTACGACGCCTTCACCATCAACCCGGTGCTGTTCCTCGAAGACCTCGGCTTCTGCCCGAAGGGCGAGGGCGGGCGGTTCGTGTCGGACGGCCGGATCGCGCCGGGCGGCTCGCTGCCGCTCAACACCAATGGCGGCGGGCTGAGCTGCGTGCATCCGGGCATGTACGGCGTCTACACGGTGATCGAGTCCGTGCAGCAGCTGCGCGGCGAGGGCGGGGCCCGTCAGGCCGGGACCATCGACGTGTCGCTGGCCCACGGCAACGGCGGCGTGCTGTCGAGCCAGTGCACCGCGATCCTGGGCACCGAAGCCGCGCTCTGATCTTCGCGCGACGCTGAAGCCGAAAGGGGCGGGCCATCGCGGCCCGCCCCTTTTTCGTCGCGCCCGTCGGCCCCGCGTAGGGCGGGTGCGAACCCGCCATTCCCCGCCCGCCGGATCCCACCGGCGTAGGTCGGGTGCGAACCCGCCTTCCTCGCCCGCCGGATCCCCCCTTACCCCGCCCGATTGCGCGTGAGCCCCCGGCTGAGATGCACCAGCCGCGGCCCGAAATCCTCGACCATCTGCTCGGGCGCCAGCGCGAAGGCCGGGCCGCCGACGGTGAGCGCCATGCGGGTCGCGCCGTCGAGATCGGAGATCGGGGCCGCCACCGCCCGCACATCCTCGCGCCATTCGCGGTCCACGTAGCAGAACCCGCGGTCGCGGATCTCGGCGATCGAGTCGAGGATGCGGGCCTTGAGGTCGGGCCAGTCCGCCCCGAAACGCCCCTCGAAATGCGCGAACATCGCCTCGCGCTCGTCATCCTCCAGCGAGGACAGATAGGCCCGCCCCGCCGCCGATTGCGGCATCCCCACCCGGGACCCGATGTCCAGCAGGAGCGCGTCCAACGCCGAGGACGAGCAGGCCGAGACGTAGATCATCATGTCGCCGTCCGGGCTCGACAGCGCCACCGATGCGCCGGTGTGATCGGCGAGGCGCTGCATCCGCTCCTGCGCCATCTGGCGGATGCCGATATTGGCCAACACCGGGTAGGCGATGGCGAGCAGCGCGGGGCTGGGCTGGTAACGGCCGTCCGTCTCCGACTGGCGCAGGTAGCCGAGCTGGGTGAGCGTGTAGGTCAGGCGCGTGACGGTGGCTTTCGGCAGGCCGGTGCGGGCCGAAAGCTCGGCGTTGCCCAGGGGACCCTGCCCCGGGCGAAAGGCGTGCAGCAGCTCGAAGGCGCGGGCGAGCGACCATACGAACTTGCGGTCCTCGCCGTGGCGCGCGGCCAGTTCGGCGTCGTTCAGGCGCAGCGGGATGCGGCGCGTCGCCAGTCCCGGCCGCCGCGCCCCCTTGCGCGCCGCGCCGGCGTCGATATCGGTCGCCAATGCCCTCGTCTCCCTGTTTCTGCCGGTCGGCCGGTTTTCCAGGCCGCCGACTATTGTTTTCACGTCTGAAATCCGCGCCGCGACGAGGCGACGGTCCGGTGGACGCCACGGGCGCGGCTCGGCGCGACGTCGCGCCTCCCTGCGCGCCGTGCGTTTCGCATAGCGGAACCTTAGCGGCTCTGCTAATCGGATGCGAAACAAATATCGGCGCGGGAGGCGCGATTCCGACATGACCATGGCCACCACCTCCATCGCCGCCGAGGTTCAGCGCCCCGGCGAGTTCCCCGCCATCTGGGCGCAGCGTCGCCCCGCTGCGCTGGCGCTGGTCAGCTCGCGCGGGTCGCTGACCTGGGCGGGCCTGGAAACCGCCATCGAACGGCTCCGCGCCGAGCTCTCCGCCCGCGGCGTCGGCCCGGGCGACCGGGTGATGATGGTGACCGAGAACTGCGCGGCCACCGCCGCCGCGCTCTGCGCGCTCAACCGGCTCGACGCCTGGACCACGCTGGTCAACGCCCGCATGTCGGCGGCCGAGATCGACGCGCTGATCGCCTTCGCCGAGCCGCGGCTGGTGCTGTTCGCTACCGGCGATTCGCCCGCCGCCGCCGCCCATGCCGGCCGGTTGGGCGCCCTCGCCTGGTCCGACCCCGACCTCGGCGAGATCTCTGCCGTAACCGCCGGCGACCCCAAGCCCGAAACGCTGGGCCCGGTCGCCGAGCGCGTGGCGCTGATGATGTTCACCTCGGGCACCACCGGCACCCCCAAGGGGGTGATGCTGTCCAACGCAGCGCTGATCTATCAGGCCCATTCCCAGGGCCTCAGCCGCGGCCTGAACACCGAGGACGAGGTCTGGTGCATCGCGCCGCTGTCGCACATGACCGGGCTCGCGTCGAACCTGCTGTCGGCCTTCGCCTGCGGCGCCGTGCTGCGCCTGCCCGACCGCTTCGAGGCGAAGTCGACGGCGGAGGCGATCCGCGCCGGCGAAGTCACCTTCATGGTCGCCGTGCCCCAGGCCTTCACCCGCCTGCTCGACTGGGCCGAGGCCGAGGGCCTGAGCCTGCTGGAAGGCTCGCGCCTGCGGGTTCTGGGATCTGGCGGCGCGCCGCTCGACCCCGTCCTCCAGCGCCGGGTGAAGGCGGAGCTCGGCGTTTCGGTCGGCAACGGCTATGGCTGTTCGGAGATCGTGCCCATCGCCCGCGTCCCCCCCGGGGTCGAGACCGACGCCAACGTCGTCGGCCTCCCCGCCCCGCAGATCGAGGTGCGCCTGGTAGGCGACGACGGCGCGGACGTGCCCGACGGCGAAGCCGGAGAGCTCTGGGCCCGCGGCCCCGCCCGCATGATCGGCTATTTCCGCAACCCGGAGGCGACGGCCGAGGTGATCCGCGAGGGCGGCTGGCTCGCCACCGGCGACGTGGCGATCCGCGATCCCGACGGCATGCTCCGCATCGTGGGCCGCAAGAAGGAGCTGATCATCCGCTCGGGCTTCAACGTCTACCCCTCGGACGTGGAGGCGGTGATCGCCGACCACCCCGCCGTCGCCATGGTCGCCGTGCTCGGCCGCCCCGTTCCCGGCAACGAAGAGGTGGTGGCCTTCATCCAGGCCAAGCCCGGCCAGCCGGTCGACGCCGTCGAGATGGCCGCATGGCTGCGCGAGCGCCTCAGCCCCTACAAGCTGCCCGCCGAAATCAAGCTGGTCGAACTGCCCATCGGCCCGACCGGCAAGATCCTGAAAAGCGCGCTGAAAGCGTCGCTCTGATCCGCCGCGCAGGCAAGGGACGCGCCCGGCGCGTCCATGCCGCGCGATTGCCGCCCCCGGGCGGACTGACTAAGACAACGGTCAATGACCGAAAAGGCGAGGAGAACGCACATGAGCGTCGGTGTTGACGACGATATCTTCGAGGCGCTGCTGGACACGGTGACCCGATTCACCCGTGAGCGGCTGATCCCCAACGAGGCCCGCGTCGAGGCCGAGGACGAGATCCCGCCCGAGATCGTCAAGGAAATGGCGGAGATGGGCCTTTACGGCATGTCCATCTCCGAGGAATACGGCGGGCTCGGCGTCTCCACCCTGCAGGAGGCCCGGCTGGTCGAGGCGCTGTGCTACGCCTCGCTGTCGTTCCGGTCCCTGATCGGGACCAATGTCGGCATCGGCTCGCAGGGCATCCAGATGCACGGGACCGAGGCGCAGAAGCGCGAATGGCTGCCCAAGCTCGCGACCGGCGAGGCGTCGGCCTCCTTCGCGCTGACCGAACCCGACATCGGCTCGGACGCGGCCCACATCAAGACCACGGCGAAGCGGGACGGCGATCACTTCGTGATCAACGGGTCGAAGCGCTACATCACCAACGCGCTGCGCGCCTCGGTGTTCACGCTGATGGCCCGCACCAACCCCGACATCGACGGCGCGGGGGGCGTGACCGCCTTCATCGTGCCGGCCGACACGCCGGGGCTGACGGTGGCCAAGGCCGACCGCAAGCTCGGCCAGAAGGGCACCAAGACCTCGGACATCTTCCTCGAGAACGTGCGCGTGCCGGTCGAGAACATCATCGGCGGGCCGGATCGCGAGGGCATGGGCTTCAAGACCGCGATGCGGGTGCTGGACCGGGGGCGGGTGCATATCTCGGCCATGTCCACCGGCACGGCGCAGCGGATGCTGGACCTCGCCACCGATTACGCGATCAGCCGCAAGCAGTTCGGCAAGCCGATCTGCGAGCATCAGCTGGTGCAGGGCCTGCTCGCCGACTGCCAGACCGAGATCGCGGCGGCCCGCGCCCTGACCCGGGCCACCGCGGTTCTGTATGACGCGGTGGGCGCGGCCCCGATGGAAGCCGCATGCTCCAAGTATTTCTGCTCGGAGATGGCCGGGCGGGTCGCCGACCGCTGCCTGCAGATCCACGGCGGCGCCGGCTACATGGCCGAATACGATATCGAGCGGCTTTACCGCGACGTGCGCCTGCTGCGGATCTACGAGGGCACCTCGCAGATCCAGCAGATCGTCATCGCGCGCGGAGTGATCAAGAACCGCATGGGCGCCAACTGAGCCCAACCGGCCCGAACCGCCCAGGCAGAACGACGGGGCCGCCCAAGCCGGGCGGCCCCGTTCGCATTTTCGCCCTCGCCCGTCGCGAGGGCGTGACCCGCGACACGTTGAATTTTCGGCCCTGCAGGGCCATTCTCGGAGCCCCGCCCCCCGTCCGCCCGGCTTGTTCGCGCGGCGCGGAACGATATAGTCCGCGGCACCCATTCCTCGGGCGACAGCGCCCGGCCGACGCCGCCCAATCGACGCAACGGACTGACAGGACCTCGCACATGCGCAAACCGCTCCTCTCCCTGCTCGCCGCGGCCACCGCCGCCGGTCTGGCCGGGGTCGCGGATCGACCGGCCAGGGCCGCGTCGATGGACCCCTTCACCGAGCAGCAGCAGACGGACGAAGCGCTCAATCACGCGATCCGGCTGTATCGCGACGGCGCTTACGAAGAGGCGGAGAAGGTCGCGCGCACCTTCCTGCGCTTCAACCCGTCCTCCGCCCAGGCCCATGAGGTGCTGGGCGCCATCCTCGGCCGCATGGACCGGGAGGAGGAGGCGCTGGCCGAAATCGATCTCGCCATCCGCATGAACCCCGCCACCGCCAGCGCCTATGTGAACCGCGCGGTGCTGCTGGTCGCCAAGGGCGAGGTGGAGGAGGCGCGCCTCGCGCTCGAGACGGCGGTGGAGCTCGATCCGAAGCTTTACGGCGCCCATTCGCGGCTCGGCCGGATCTACGAGGCGCTCGGCCGTCCCGACGAGGCGCTGCCGCATTACGAGATCGCGGCGCAGGAGCCCCCGAAGCTGGAACCGGGGAGCCGGGTCAATCTCGGCGCGCTCTACAACGCCCGCGGCGAGTTCGACAAGACCGTGTCCCTGCTGTCGCTTTGGCAGCGCGACCGGGACGTGGGCGTCGACGTTCACCGGGTGCTCGCCGAGGCGATCCTGGGCCAACAGCGCTTCGAGGCCGCGGTGCGCCAATACGAGCTCGCGCTCGCCATCGCTCCCGACGACCTGCAGACCCGGCTCGGTCACGGCGTCGCCCTGCGCGCCATGGGCGAGCCGAAAGAGGCGATGGCGATCTTCGAGAAGCTGGCCGAGGAAGTCCCCGACAGCCCGGCCCCCATCGTGCAGATCGCCGAGACGCAGCTCGCGACCGGCGAACGCGACAAGGCGCGCGCGACCTTCCAGAAGGCCATTGCGATGGCCAGCGCCCCCGCCGCGATCGAGGCGCGCTACGCCGCCGTGC